>CAZXLV010000043.1:0-15345 GCA_964641405.1 uncultured Limnobacter sp.
ACCGGGTGTCGCTGTTCGCGCTGATCTTCTCGATCGGCATCCTGGTCGACGACGCCATCGTGGTGGTCGAGAACATCCATCGCCATCAGCAGTTGTCGCCCCAGGCGCGGCTCATCGACATCATTCCCGGCGCGGTCGACGAGGTCGGCGGGCCGACCATCCTGGCCACGCTCACGGTGATTGCCGCCCTGCTGCCGATGGCTTTCGTGAGCGGGCTGATGGGCCCCTACATGAGCCCGATCCCGATCAACGCCAGCATGGGCATGGCGCTGTCGCTGGCGATCGCCTTCACGGTGACGCCCTGGCTCGCCCTGAAGCTGATGAAGCCGCACCGGGGCTCGTCGGGCCCGGCGTCCGCCAGCTCCCGCGTGCATCGGCTGTTTGCATGGGTGTTCGAGCCCTTCCTGCGCAGCGCGCGCAAGCGCTGGCTGCTGCTGGGCGGCGTGCTTGCCGCGATGATGCTGTCGGTCGGGCTGGTCGCGGTGCAATGGGTGGTGCTGAAGATGCTGCCCTTCGACAACAAGAGCGAGTTCCAGCTGGTGGTGGACATGCCGGCGGGCACCGCGCTCGAAGACACGACGGCGACGCTGCATGCGCTCGGCGCCTTCCTGGCGCAGCAGCCGGAGGTGCGCGATCTGCAGGGCTATGCCGGCACCGCCTCGCCGATCACCTTCAACGGCCTGGTGCGCCAGTACTATCTGCGTGCGGAGGCCGAACTGGGCGACCTGCAGGTCAACCTGGTGGACAAGGCGCATCGCCACCAGCAAAGCCATGCGATTGCCGCGCGCCTGCGCCCGCAGCTGGAGCAGATCGCGCAGCGCCACGGCGCGCGCCTGAAGGTGGTCGAGGTGCCGCCGGGCCCTCCGGTGCTGTCGCCGATCGTGGCCGAGGTCTACGGGCCGGATGAAGCCGGTCGCAGCGAACTGGCGCGCCGCATCGCGCACGCCTTTGCCGACACGCCGCACATCGTCGGGGTGGATACGACCCTGAAGGAAGACGCGCCGCGCGCCTTCCTGCGAGTCCGGCGATCGCATGCAGAGTCGCTCGGGATCCCGGTTTCGGTGATTGCGCAGACGGTGCACGGTGCCCTGTCGGGGGTCGATGCGGCCTGGCTGCACGACGGCCACAGCAAGTATCCGGTGCCGGTGCGCCTGCAGTTGCCGCGCGATGCGCAGGTGGGTCTCGAGGCGCTGCTGGCGCTTCCCGTGCAGGCAGCCAATGGCGCGATGGTGCCCCTGTCGGAACTGGTCCGCGTCGAGCGTGGCGTGATCGACAAGCCGCTGTACACCAAGGACCTGCTGCCGCTGCACTACGTGCTCGGCGACATGGGGGGAGGTGTCGATTCGCCGCTATACGGCCTGTTCGGCATCCGCAGCGCGCTTGCCGAGGCAGCGCTTCCCGACACCGGTTCACTGGGCGAGTACTGGATCCGGCAGCCGGACGAGGCCTGGAAGCAGTATGCGATCAAGTGGGACGGCGAATGGCAGATCACCTACGAAACCTTCCGCGACATGGGCGCTGCCTACGCGGTCGGCCTGATCCTCATCTACCTGCTGGTGGTGGCGCATTTCCGCTCCTACCTCACGCCGCTGGTCATCATGGCGCCGATCCCGCTCACCATCATCGGCGTGATGCCCGGCCATGCGCTGCTGGGCGCGCAGTTCACTGCCACCTCGATGATCGGGATGATCGCGCTGGCGGGCATCATCGTGCGCAACTCGATCCTGCTGGTCGACTTCATCGAACTGCAGATCGGCCAGGGCGTGGCGTTTCGCGACGCCGTGATCAATTCCGCCGCGGTGCGCGCCCAGCCGATCGCCCTGACCGCACTGGCCGCGATGATCGGGGCCCTGTTCATCCTCGATGACCCGATCTTCAACGGCCTGGCGGTGTCGCTCATCTTCGGCATCCTGGTGGCCACGATGCTCACCCTGGTCGTGATCCCGATCCTCTTCTATGCGCTGATGCGCAAGCACCACCCATCCACCTGATCCCCACCCGCACCTTCGAACGCAAAAGGAGTACACCATGAACATCGAGCGCCTGATCCGCATCTTTGCCGGATCGTTCATCCTGGTTTCGCTGGCCCTTGGAGTCGACGGCAGCCCGCTGTTCGTCTCGAAGTGGTTCCTCGCCGTCACGGCATTCGTCGGCCTGAACCTGTTCCAGTTCGGCTTCAGCAATGTCTGCCCACTGGGCATGATGCTGAAAAAGGCGGGCGTGCCCGATACGCCGTCGACTTGCGCGCGCTGAGGGACTGCCTCGGGCGCCGCGCCTGAGGCACAATTCACATGACCGACCCCACGCATTCCTGCACGATGGCCAGCCTGAGCGACGAAACCTCGCGTACCGACCTGATGAACCGCTTGCGCCGTGCCGAGGGCCAGTTGCGCGGCATCCAGCGCATGGTCGAGGAGGGCGCCGACTGCATGCAGATCGCCCAGCAGATCTCCGCCGTGCGCAAGGCGCTCGACAGTGCCTACGTGCGCATGACGGTGTGCTTCATGGAACAGGAGTTGTCGACGCGCATGCGCGACGGCAAGGGCCGCGGCACCGACCTGGCGGAGCTTCTGGGCAACGTCGAGACCCTGCTCGGCAAGATCCGCTGATTCCTTGCGGGGCGCGCATCGCCGCCGGGGCGCCGTGCTATGGTCGCCGGGCTGCCCCTGCGCCATGAGTTGCCTTGCGAGTGCCCGCATCATGCGATCGCCCCTCTCGCTGTCCCCCCTCGAGCACGGCGCCTTCGTCTTCATCGGGCTGCTGATCTACGTGCTGGTGACGCGCATCGGTCGCCAGCATCGCCATCCATCGGCGGCGATGGCCTGGGTGCTGTTCATCGCGCTGCTGCCCTACGTGGGCGTGCCGCTGTTCCTGATGTTCGGCACGCGCAAGCTGACCCGCGCGCGCCACGCCGCACCGATCGTCGCGGGGCGTGACCCGGGCGTGGCTGCACCGGCCTGGGCGCTACGCCTGCTGGCGGCGCTCGACGTGCCGGCGCCCGTCGCCAACCGCTCGATCGAGTTTCACGCCGACGGCGCAGCCTCGCAGCGGGCGCTGCTGGCCCTCATCGAGGCGTCGCGCGAACGCATCGACCTGTGCACCTTCGTCTTCGCCGGCGACGCGATCGGCCTGTCGATCGCCGACGCGCTGCAGCAAAGCGTGCGCCGCGGCGTCAAGGTGCGGGTACTGGTCGATGCGATCGGCGGCTGGTATGCCTCGCGTCGACTGATGCACCGGATGCGCGCCGGCGGCGTGACGGTGCGCTGGTTCATGCCGATCGTGCGCAATCCGATGCGTGGACGCACCAACCTGCGCAATCACCGCAAGCTGCTGGTGGTCGACGGCGAATGGGTGTGGAGCGGCGGGCGCAACCTGGCCAGCGAGTACTTCCTGGCTCACGCGCATCGGCCCGCCTGGGTCGATCTCAGTTTTGTCGCCCACGGCTGGCTTGCGGTGCAGGCCCACGCGCAGTTCGAGCAGGACTGGCGGGCCGCCGACGGACGCATCGCACGCACATCGCCCTTGCTGGCCGGGCCACCGGGGCCGACGCAGGGCGTACTCGCCCAATGGGTGCCCAGCGGGCCCGATCATGCCGATGACACGATCCAGGCGCTGCTGCTGGCGAGCGCCTACCAGGCGCGCGAACGGATCGTGGCAGTCTCGCCGTACTTCGTGCCCGACGAGGCCCTGCTGGCGGCGTGGTGCATCGCCTGCCGGCGTGGCGTGCGCCTGACCCTGCTGGTGCCGCGGCGCTCGAATCACCACATGGCCGACCTGGCGCGCGAGCGCGCCCTGCGCACCCTGGCCGGCGTGGGCGCGCGAATCCTGCTGTTCCCGGGCATGATCCACGCCAAGGCGGTGATCGTGGATGACGAACTGGCCCTGTGCGGCTCGGCCAATCTGGATGGGCGCAGCCTGTTCCTGAACTTCGAACTGATGGCCGCGTTCTATGGACGCGAGCAGATCGACTGGCTCGATACCTGGATTGCGCGACAGGCGCAGGACTGTGATGCCTACGTGGCGCGCCCGCCGTCCTGGGGCCGCGACGTGCTGGAGGGCCTGGTGCGTTCGGTCGGCTTCCAGTTGTAGCGACCGTTGCTTGCGGCAGGCCTGTTCAGGCAAGTCGTCCGAATACCGCCACCGCGATGGTGATGAATCCGAGCGCCAGGTTCACCACCACCAGGCGCCGGATCGCATCGAGCGCGCTGCCCGCCGCCGGCAGTGCGGCGCTGGCCAGTGCCTGCTTCAGGCGTGGATGGTCGCGCCACACGATGATTGCGAAGATTACGGTCATCACCAGTGCAATCGCGGCCATCAGGTGCCATGACAGTGGCAACTGGCCGCCGGATCGTGCGAACTGAACGAACATCGCCACCCCGCTGCCCCACAGCAGCAGCAGCGAGATGCCGACCAGGCGGAAAAAGCGCCCCAGTGCGGCCGACATCAGCGGCAGACGCTGCGCCGGCGCCAGCGTGGCCAGTGCGGCCGGACGCAGGCACCAGTGCGCGAAGGCCATGCCACCGATCCAGATCACCACCCCCACCAGATGCAGGAACAGCCACAACTGCGTCATCGTCGATGCCTCCCTCAGTGCGCGATCGGGCTGCCGACCTCGCGCCGCCAGGCACGATGACGCTCGAACCAGGCTGGCAGCAGGAAGCGTCGCCATCCGCTGCGATCGGCCTCGATGGCAGCCACTGCGCACCGCACCAGGTGTTGCAAGCCGTCTGCGGCGGATTCGGGCGCCGTCACGGTGATCCGATCGCCGCCCCGCAGCTCGTGCGCAGGCGCCAGTTCCGTGTCGACGAGCGTTTCGAGTCGCGCGCCGACGGCGGCCAGCGGGCGCTGCAGCGCCTCGCGATAGGCTTCGAGGCGTTCGCGCGCATAGGCCTGCGTGTCCCACTCGTCGAGTTGCACCGGCGGCCTCTCGTGCGGCAAGGCGGCAATGATCGCGCGGGTGTCGACCACGACCCGGACCACGGGCGCGGAAGCGTCGCCGCGAGTCTCAGGCATGCGCTTTGCGGCACGCGATCATGTTGACCGCACGCATCGTCATCACCGGCTCGCCGTGCTGGTTGAAAACCTCGATCAGCGAACGCACCACGCCGCGATCGGGTTTGGAGGTGGAGGCGCGCGCCTCGACCACCGTGACGCGCACCGAAAGCGTGTCGCCCGGACGCACCGGGCGCAGCCAGCGCAACTCATCCAGCCCCGGCGAAGCGAGGCTGGAAGCCGGCGAGAGATAGTTCAGGGCGTACAGGCGCATCATCAGGCTGCCGGTATGCCAGCCGCTGGCGATGACGCCGCCGAACGGACCACGTGCCGCCAGTGCGGGGTCGGTGTGGATCGGCTGCGGATCGAAGCGGCGCGCGAACTCCAGCACCTCGTCTTCCTCCACGGGCAGCGTGCCCAGTTCATGCACGGCCCCGGGCCGGTAGTCTTCGAACCAGCGCTCGGTCATTTGCGCCTCCTTGCTCGCATCGTTGGGGTGGATGCCCTTGCGCTGGTGAAATTCGCGCAGTGCCGCGTGGTAAGCCTCGATGTCCTGCGGCGGCACCGGTTCGCCGCATTCGTAGCATGCTCCGGTCATGCGGTCGAACCAGCGGCAACCGCAGGCATTGCAGGCCAGTTCGGGTGCACCGGCGGGGTTCTCGAAGATCATCGGCAAGCTCCCATGAAGGCCAGGCCGAGCGACTCGAGGAAGTCTTCGTAGCCGTCGTCGAGCAACTGCGACTTCGGCGCGAGCACGTACAACAGCATCCCTCCCTGGCGCAGCATCAGCTTCATTGCCCCCAGCGCGTTGTCGTCGATGCGTTCGTGCAGGCGCTCGAGAGCGCCGGGGTCCGCCACGAAGAGTACCGCCACGCCGCAATCCGCGAAGCCGCCGAAGCGGCGGATTTCGACGCGCACCGCCTCGCCGCGGCGCACCCAGGCGAGCATCTCACCGCTGCCGGCATCGGCCGCCGCGCGCGGCACGATGCCGATTGCGGCGCCTTCGACCCAGGCTTCGAACAGCCGGTGATGACGCTCGACCAGGCCCTGCCAGCTTGCCGTGTCGCTCCAGGCCTCGCCGGCCTCAGATGCGCGCGCCGAGACGGAAGCCATCGTGGATCGCCTGCGTGAGTCCGCGCGGCACCAGCGAATCGCCGCAGCCGTGTACTTCGTCGATCATCCACTCGAGTTCGTGGAACAACTCCTGGTTCGGCCGGCGCTCGACCGCGGAGATCACCGTGTCGGCGGCGAGGAACTCCTCCTCGCCTTGCGCGTTGCGGATGCGCACGCCACCGTCGCCGATGGCGAGCACCCGGGCGCCGGTGTGCGTCGGGATGCCAAGCTCCTCGATCCAGGCGGTGTGGCGCCACTTGAACGAGGGCATCACGTCGCCGGCAATGCGCTTGTCGGCGTCGACCACCGTCACTTCGCGCCCGTGGTTCTTCTTCAGCGATTCGGCCAGCGTCAGCCCGATCTTGCCGCCGCCGAGCACGACCACCCGCGCCCCGGTTGCCACCTTGTCGGCGGCCACATCGAGCGCATCGACCAGCAGTCCGGGCTGCGTGCACTCGGGCAGGAAGCGCGAATCGATGCGCGCGCCGGTGGCGATCACCGCCACGTCGTACTGGTGCAGCATCGAGCGCATCGCCTTGACGTCGATCGAGGTGTTGCAGCGCACCTCGATGTTCAGCGCCTCGGCCATGTTTCGGTAGTAGGCCACGACGCTGGTCAGGTCGTCGCTGTTGGCGAGGTCGTTCTTCGCGTAGCCCGAGAGCGCCCCGCCGATGCCCGGGCCGCGTTCGAAGACGATCACGTCGTGGCCGCGCCGCTTGGCGGTGATCGCGCACTCCATGCCCGCAGGTCCGGCGCCGATCACCATGATCTTCTTCGGCATCACGGCCGGCGTGACCTGGTAGGCGGGGTCGTACTCATGCCCGAGTTCCGGGTTGCGGGTGCACGTGTACGGCAGGTCGCGGAACAGCCGCGACAGGCAATTCAGCGAGCCGATGCAGCGCTTGACTTCGCCCATGCGCCCGGCCGCCGCCTTGTGCACCAGCTCCGGGTCGGCCAGCATCGGACGGCACACTTCCCAGAAGTCGAACTCGCCGTCCTCGATGCACTGGTTGGCCATGAGCGGGTCGGGCAGGCGGTTGCCGAAGGCGATGGGTGTATTCGGCAGCATCTTCTTCGCGCGCGCCGCCAGCCGCCTCCAGTAGCCCGGCGCCACGTCGCGGCCGATCGAGGACTCGGGCGCCTCCTGCCAGCCGACGGTGACGCTGATCATGTCGACGCCGTGCTCGGCGGCCAGCGCCATCAGCTCGAAGCACTCGTCCTCGGTGTTGCCGCCCCAGCGGTCCATCAGCTCGTTGCCGTTCAGGCGGATCACCAGCGGCGCGTCGCCCTGCGCCTGCTTCATCGCGTCGATCAGCTCGCACATGAAGCGGCCGCGGTTCTTCAGCGAGCCGCCGTACTCGTCGGTGCGCCGGTTGGTGAACTTCGAATTGAAGGTGGCCAGCAGGTAGCCCATGAAGCTGGTGACCTCGGTGGCGTCGAAGCCGGCCTTCAGCGCGCGCTTTGCGGCTTCGGCATGCTGCTGCACCACGGCCCGGATCTGCTCTTTGGTGATCTCGCGCGGCGGGCGGAAATGCGGCAGCGTCTGCGGCACGATCGACGGCTGCAGGCAGTAGCCCAGGTCGATGCCGCCGTAGCGTCCGGCGTGCAGGATCTGCTGCACCGCGATCGCACCGGCGTCGTGGATGTAGCCGGAGATCTTCTCGAACTCGGGGATGCAGCTGTCGTCGTGGATTGCAACCTGGCGGAAATAGCCCTTGCCTTCCCCGAGCGGATCCGGGTAGGCGCCCTGGTTGGTGATGATGCCGCAGCCGGTCTGCGCAATCACCTGCGTGCGCGCCAGTTCGCGAATGGTGTGCGTGCCGTCGCGGTTGTTGTAGTTCGACACGCAGCACGAGCCGTACTTGATGCGGTTCTTGCTCTGCAGCTTGCCCCAGCTTGCCGGTTCGAAGAGTCGGTTCAGGGCGTGGCTCATGGATGACTTCCTTCTGGTCGTGCCTTGTCTGCCTGCTCGCGCGCAAGCGTGGTGGCGATTCGTTGGCGCAGCTCGCGGCGCAGGATCTTGCCGGCCGGGCTGATCGGGAATTGCCCGAGTACCTCGAGGCGTTCGGGCAGCTTGAACTTCGCAATGCGCTGTGCCAGCAGGAACGTGCACAGTTCGGGCAAGGCGAGGGCATGGCCCGGGCGCAGCACCACGAAGGCGCAGGCTTTCTCGCCGAACACCGGGTCGGGCATGGCGACCACGCAGCAACCGTGCACCGCCTCGTGCATCAGGACGAGATTCTCGATTTCGTCGCTGCTGATCTTTTCGCCGCCGCGATTGATCAGGTCCTTCTTGCGGCCTTCGGTGAACAGGTCGCGGCCGGCCTTGCGCACCACGTCGCCCATCCGGTAGAAACCGTCCGCGGTGAATGCGTCCGCGTTGGTCTGCGGCGCGTTGTAGTAGCCGCGGATGGTGTAGGGGCCACGCGTGAGCAGCTCGCCGGGCTCGCCATCGGGCACCTCGTTACCCTCCGGATCGACCACCCTGATCTCGTCGTACTCGCATGCCGGGCGGCCCGAACTCGCGAGCAACAGGTCTTCGGGCGCGTCGAGCCGCACCAGGTTGATCAGCCCTTCGGCGGTGCCGTAGATTTCCTGCGGCGTGCAGTTCCATTGCGTGCGCACGCGCCGGCGCAGTTCCGGCGCCAGGCGCGCGCCGCCGTTCTGGACCACCTTTAGCGAGGACAGGTCATGGCCTGCCGGAACCGTCGAGTCCAGCCACTGCGTGATCAGCGGCACCGCCGCCGCGATCAGCGTGACGCGCTCGCGCTCGACGAGCGGAAAGACCGCTTCGGCCGAGTGGCCGCTGGCCAGCACGACCGTGGCACCCGCTGCGAAGCAGGCGAGGATGCCGGGACTGGCCAGGCTGTAGTTGTGGCCCAGCGGCAATACCGCGAGGAACACGGTCGATTCGTCGATCTGCGCCACGCGGCCGCAGGCCCTGGCGTTCAGGACGTAATCGTTGTGGGTGCGCGGAATCAGCTTGGGCAGTGCCGTGGTGCCGCCCGAGAGCAGCATCAGCGCAACCTCGTCGGGGGCTACGGCGGGAACGTCGGCTGGCGGCAGCCCAGCCTCGTCAGCCTCGCCTGCCTCGAGCAACGCGCCGAGCGAGATCTGTCCGGGCAGCGGATCACCCACCACCAGGATCTTTTCCAGAGTCGGGCATTCGGCGCGCAGTTCGTCGGCCATCGCACGATGGTCGAAATCGCGCACGCGCCCCGGCACGAACAGGGCGCAGGCGCCGGCGTGGCGGATGAAGTGGCCCATTTCGGTGTGGCGATGCGCGCCCAGCGCCATCACCGGGATCACCCCGATGCGCATCAGCGCGAACAACGTGAAGACGAACTCCGGCACGTTGTGGATCTGCATCACCACCCGGTCGAGCGGACGCAGGCCCATGGCCGCGAGCCGCTGCGCCAGTCGTTCGCTGCGTCCAAGCAATTCGCCATACGGGAACCGGCGCTCGCCGTGCACCAGCGCCACCTTGTCCGGCAAGCGCTGCGCGGTCTGGCGCAACATGTCCCAGAGAGTGATGTCCTCCCAGAGCCCGAGACGTCGCCATTGCGCGGCGCTGTCGTCGGGCCAGGGCGTGCAGCCTGTCAACATGAAACCTCCCGTGGCCGATGGTACACAAGCCCCCCTTGGTTGCGGCAAGCGCTATCACGCCTGCCTCTTGTCATGCATCAAGACGTCGGAAACCAGACCATCCGACCAGGGCTTCGGGCACCCAGGTGCTCATGCCGCGCGGGCGCGCAGTTCACTCACCCGTTCGATGAGCAGTTGCGCGGCGCGATCGATCTCCGGCGCCGTATTGAAGCGCCCGATTCCGAAACGCAGGGCAGCGCGCGTGCCGCCGCCGCTGGCGCCGATCGCCTCGAGCACGTGCGAGGGCTTCACCGATCCGGTCGAGCAGGCCGCTCCGGCCGACAGGGCGAGTTCGGGCAAGCCGAGCAGCAGCGCGTCGGCTGCCACGCCGTCGATGCCCAGGCTGAGGTTGCCGGCCAGTCGCTGCTCGGGGTGCCCATGCACGGTCAAGCCATCCAGTCCGGCGCGCAGGCGGGCAAGCAGGCGCTCGCGCAGTGCGCGCAGGCGAGCCGTTTCCTCCTCCATCGAGGCCATGGCCAGGTCGCAGGCATGGCCCAGGCCGACGATAGCGGGCACATTGAGCGTGCCGGGACGCAAGCCGTTCTCCTGGCCGCCGCCCTCGACCAGGGGCTGCAAGGCCACCCGTTGCGGGCGCCTGCGCACATACAGGGCGCCGACGCCTTTCGGACCGTAGATCTTGTGCGCCGACAGCGACAGCAGGTCGATTCCGAGCGTCTCGACGTCGAGGGCCATGCGCCCGATCGCCTGGGTGGCGTCGACGTGAAAAAGCGCCCGCGAGCGCGCGACGACGGCACCGATTTCTGCCAGCGCCTGGACGGTGCCGATCTCGTTGTTGGCCGCCATCACGGAAACCAGCGCGGTGTCCGGCCTCATCGCGCGCGCCACCTCACGAGCGTCGACACGGCCGTGCGTGTCCACCGGCACCACGCTCAGGCGCCAGCCCTCGCGTTCGAGGCGCCGGCAGGTATCGAGCACCGAGCGGTGCTCGATTGCCGTGGTGACCAGGTGAGTGCCGGGTTGCAGGCGCGCAAGCCCCATGATCGCCAGGGCGTTGGATTCGGTGGCTCCGGAACTGAAGACGATCTCGGAGTAGCGCGCCCCGATTGCCTGCGCGACGCGTTCGCGGGCCTCCTCCACGGCCGCGGCAGCCTGGCGCCCGAAGCCGTGGCTGCGACTCGACGCATTGCCGTAGTGCTCGCGAAAGTACGGCAGCATGGCGTCCAGCACGCGCGCATCGAGCGGCGTCGTGGCGTGATGGTCCAGGTAGATGAGCGGCATCTCGGTCCCGCGTGGCGGCCAGGATGGGAGAATAACGCCGGTGTGCGGCGAGGGGGCGCAGGCGATGAGAGTGATGATCCTCGGGGCCGGGCCGGCGGGCCTCTACCTTGCATACCTGCTCAGGCGCCAGGATCCACGACTGGACTTGCGCATCGTCGAGCAGAACCCGCCGGATTCCACCTTCGGTTTCGGAGTCGTCTTCTCGGACCGGGCGCTCGAATTCCTGCGCGACGACGATCCCGACACCTGCGCGCTGATCACGCCGCTGATGCAGCAGTGGAACGACCTGGCCATTCATCACCGCGGGCAGCGGATCGTGATCGACGGTATCGGCTTCGCGGCAATCGGTCGCCTGGCGCTGCTGCAGTTGCTGCAGCAGCGGCTGGCCAGGGTCGGCGTGACGCCCGAGTACCGCCACACCGTGACCGATGCCGGGGAACTCGCAGGCTACGACCTGGTGGTCGGCGCCGACGGGGTGAACTCCTTCGTGCGGCGCGGTCGCGAGGCCGAGTTCGGCACCCGCATCGATTGGCTGCGCAACCATTTCGTCTGGTATGGCACGACCCGGCGCTTCGAGACGCTCAGCCAGACTTTCGTGCGGAGCGATCTCGGCACCTTCAACGCGCACCACTATCGCTACGCGCCGGCGATGAGCACTTTCATCGTCGAGTGCGATCCGGCAACCTGGCAGCGCGCCGGCTTCGCCGGGATGAGCGAGGAGCAGACCCGGGCCTGCTGCGAGCGCGTGTTCGCCGAGGCGCTCGACGGCCATCGACTGATCGGCAACCGGTCGATCTGGCGCAACTTCCCCAGGTCGTGGAACGAGCGCTGGTTCGTCGGCAACACCGTGCTGATCGGTGACGCCCTGCGCACGGCGCACTTCTCCATCGGCTCCGGCACGCGGCTGGCCTTCGAAGACGCGATCGCCCTGGCGCGCGCACTGCGCGAGCATCGCGGCTCGCTGGCGGAGGCGCTGGGCGCATTCGAGGCCGCCCGCAAGCCGGTGGTGGCCAAGCTGGTGGCGGCCGCCAACGCCAGCGCCGACTGGTACGAGCAATTCCCGCAGCACATGCGCCACCAACCCTGGGACCTGGCCTGGCTCTACATCCAGCGCAGCGGGCGGGTCGACCTGGATCGGCTGGCGCGCGTCTCACCCGGCTTCGTGGCGGGCTACAAGGCATTCGCCGCGCAGGATCGGGCCGGCGGGCAGTCGGGCGGAAAGCCGTAGCAGCCGGGGCTGGTACTCTTCCGGCTTGCGAACCCGATGAGCTTTCGCGTGCTCCAGGAAAAGACCTTCGTCGCGCTGGTGATCGCGGTTTCGCTCGCCTTCGCCTGGATCCTCCTGCCCTTCTATGGAGCGATCTTCTGGGCAACCGTGCTGGCGATCCTGTTCGCGCCGCTGTCTCGACGGCTGTCCGTGCTGATGGGCCGGCGCCAGACTCTCGCCGCATTCGCCACCTCGAGCGTGATCGTGCTGATCGTGTTCCTGCCGGCGAGCCTGGTGGTGGCATCCCTGGCCAGGGAAGCTGCCGGCGCCTACGAGCGGGTGCAGTCCGGCGGCATGGAACTCGGCCACAGTCTGCAGCGCCTGTTCGACCTCCTGCCGCCATGGATCGTGGATCTGCTGGACCGCTTCGGGGTCAACGATCTCGCTTCCGTGCAGGCCAGGCTGTCTGCCGGCCTGCTGCAGAGTTCGCGCTACCTGGCCACGCAGGCGGTCAACGTCGGCCAGAATACCTTCGAGTTCGTCGTCAATGTCTTCATCATGCTGTACCTGCTGTTCTTCCTGCTGCGCGACGGCGGGCAACTGGCCCGACGGGCAAAGGCCGCGATCCCGCTGCCCGAAGACCTGCAGCGCAACCTGTTCGGCAAGCTGGCGGTGGTCATACGCGCCATGATCAAGGGCAGCGTCGTCGTTGCGATCGTGCAGGGCGTGCTGGGCGGTGCCATGTTCTGGTTCCTGGGCATCCACGCGCCCGTGATGTGGGGCGTGGTGATGGGTTTCCTGAGCCTGGTGCCGGCCGTCGGCACCGGCCTGGTGTGGGGACCGGTGGCCATCTACCTCCTGGTCACCGGGGCGGTGTGGCAGGGCATCGTCCTGATCGCCTTCGGCGTGCTGGTGATCGGCATGGTCGACAACGTGCTGCGCCCGACCCTGGTCGGCAAGGACACCCGCATGCCGGACTATCTGGTGCTGATCTCCACCCTGGGAGGCATTTCGGCATTCGGCATCAACGGCTTCGTGATCGGCCCGGTGATCGCCGCGATGTTCGTCGCCATCTGGGATGTCGTTGCGGCCTCGAAAGCGGCCGGGACGCGATCGCCACTGTAGACGGGCGCAAAGCCGCCCCCGGGCGTGCGGAAGTTGGTCGTCTGCCCCTGGTACAGCCGTGCAGCCGTCCACTGCACCGCTGCGGCGTAGACGTAGCTGCGCAGGTCGAACTTCAGGCGCGGCGCCACGCCCTCGGGGCCGGTGGCCCGTTCGCCCGCGCGCACGATCTCCTGCGCAACGTGGTCTCCGGACAGGATGTCCTGCCAGGCTCGTTGCGTCAGCTTGTCGCCCCGGTACGCGGCGCGGCCTCCGAATCCGGCCCCGGGCTTGAAGAACAGCTGTCTTCGCCGGCCCCACAACTGTTCCGCGACCTCTGGCCGGACGAGTTCGGTGCGGGGAATGCTCTCGATGAGGATCCGGCTCGTCGCTTCCGGCACGCCGAGTTGGTCGAGCCGGGTGCGATCGGTGAACAGCGCGAGGTTGCGCTTGTCCGCGTACAGCGCATGAGCCTGCGGGTGAGGCGTGAGCACGACCGCGCGCTCCAGGTACGCCTCGCGCAGCGCGGACGCGGTCGGCTCCTCGAGCGCGAAGTCGGTGAGGCGATTGTAGACGAGGTCGATCACGTCTTCGTCGTGCCACAACCGACCGTCACGCCACTGCAAGTCCGCGGGGGCGGTGATGACCGCGCGGATACCGTGACGCTCGAAGAGGCTGCGAAACAGCAGGAATTCCGGATAGAGGTACTGTTGCCCGGGACTCTGGTCGACGATCGCGATGGTGTTCAGGGGCGATGTCCTGCCGCTCGCCCGCCACTCGTTGCGGAACATCGTGACGATACGGTTCTCGAAGGCGTCGGCATCCGCGTCCGTGGGCACCATCGGCTCGATGGACGGGCAACACGCGCGCTGCGCGCGTGCGAGCACGACGTTGAGCATTGCACCGCCCGCGTTGGTGTTGATCTCGATGAGGCCGAGCCGGTCGCCCGCCAGGTGGAAGTCGAAGCCGAAGAACACGCTGCGTGCTCCACCCGCGTCGTGACGCGCGATCCCGGGAGAGCGGGCCAGCACCTCCTCGCGATACGCCGGCAGCGCGACGACCTGCTCGACCGCGTGCACCACCGCCGCCATGCGATCCAGGTGGCTCTTCGACACGAACACCGGATGGGCCGAGAAGAGGTGCGGACAACGCTGGCGAATGAGTTCGTACAGGCCGGGAGGGTCCAGTTCCCGCTCGAGGGCCGAGCGCAATGCCGCTTCGTCCATCCCGAGACAGAAGCAGCCCTCGTTCAGGCGCTCGGCCAGCGCGGTGTCGGATCGGGTTTCGAACGACTTCATCTTCCGGTCTCACTGAATGGCGCTGACTCCGGGGGTGGCCGCTCGCGCTTGCGCCGCGCCTCGTCATGCTCCTGCGACGGGTACCAGTGGCGCGTGCGGTTGGCGATGGCCACCAGCGACAGCATCACCGGCACCTCGACCAGCACCCCGACCACGGTTGCGAGCGCCGCACCCGACCCGAGGCCGAACAGCGAGATCGCAACCGCCACCGCCAGTTCGAAGAAGTTGGAAGTGCCGATCATGCAGGCGGGTGCGGCAATCTCGTGCGGCAGCCGTAGCCAGCGCGCCCCGAGCGCGCTGATGAAGTAGATGCCGTATGACTGGATCACGAGCGGCACTGCGATCAGGATGATCACCAGCGGCTGCGTGACGAGTGTGCGGGCCTGGAACCCGAACAGCAGCACCACGGTGGCGATCAAGCCGATCATCGACCAGGGCTCGAGCGCGGCGACGCCGCGTGCAAGCCGCCGTGGACCGTCGCGCAGCCAGGCCTGGCGGGTGAGCACGCCGGCAAGCAGGGGAAGCACCACGTACAGGACGACGCTGAGCAGCAGCGTCTGCCAGGGCACGGTGACGTCGGCCACCCCGAGCAGGAAGGCCGCAATCGGCGCGTACGCGAACACCATCACGAGGTCATTGACCGAGACCTGCACCAGCGTGTAGTTCGGGTCGCCTCGGGTCATCTGGCTCCAGACGAAGACCATCGCGGTGCAGGGCGCGACGCCGAGCAGGATCATGCCGGCGATGTAC
>CAZXLV010000044.1:0-15309 GCA_964641405.1 uncultured Limnobacter sp.
CAAGGATTTTCAGTCCTCTGCTCTACCAACTGAGCTACTTGGCCGCCGGGGCGCTGGCCAGGGTGCCGCGCCCGAAAGCCCGTGATGTTAGCAGAATCGCTGTGCGAAACGGGCTCGGCGCACCCCTATAATCGACTGATGGCCTCCGGTTCTCCAGCGTCCTGTCCCGATGTCGCCGTCGTCGGGCGCGGCGCCGTCGGCTTGGCCACGGCGCTTGCGCTGTCGCGCGAGGGGCTTTCCACCAGCTTGATCGGTCCGCCGATGGCTGGCGCGGCGGACGATCCCTGGGACCTGCGCGTGTTCGCGCTTTCGCCCGCCGCCCGTGGCTTGCTGGAGGCGATCGGCGTGTGGCACGCGCTCGATGCGAGCCGCATTGCCCCGGTGTACGACATGCGCGTGCATCCGGCGTTCGGGTCCGATCGCAATCCCCTGCATTTCAGCGCCTATGAGTCGCGTATCGAGGCGCTGGCCTGGATCGTCGAGCAGCGCAACCTGCTGCAGGCGCTGGAGCAGGCGGTGCGCTTTGCACGCCTGCCGGTGATCGAGGAGCGCTTCGAGGCGCTCGAGCATTCGCCCGATCCTGCCGCGGTGCCGGGTCTGCCGCCCGCGGCGATCGGCCTGCGCATGGATGGCGGGCGGCGCCTGTCGGCGCGGCTCGTCGTGGGCGCCGACGGTGGAGCGTCACGCGTGCGCACCTCCGCGGGGCTGGCCTGGACCCTGTCCGATTATCCGCAGCGCGCCCTGGTCGGGCACTTCGACACCGGGTTGGCGCATCGCGATATCGCCTGGCAATGGTTCGGGCGCGACGGTGTGCTCGCCCTGCTGCCCTTGCCCTCCGGGGTCCCGATGGAGGCGGCGCCGGCGCAAGGCAAGGACATTGCCGGCGCCACGGTCGCCGGGCGGGTCAGCATGGTTTGGTCGGCGCCACCGGAACTGGCCGATGCCCTGCAGGCGATGACGGCGCAGGAACTCGCTGCGCGCGTGCAGCAGGCGAGCGGCTCGGCGCTGGGGGCGATGACGTCGATTTCGCGCATCGAGGCGTTCCCGCTGCGCCTGGGCCGTGTCGATGCGATGGTCGCGCCGCGCGTGGCGCTGGTCGGCGATGCCGCCCACCTCGTCCATCCACTGGCTGGCCAGGGCATGAACCTGGGCTTCGGTGACGTGGCCGCGCTGGCGCAGGTCTTGCGCGCACGCTCGCCGCGGTGCGATCCCGGCGAACACATGCTGTTGCGTCGCTACGAGCGCGCGCGTGCCGAGCCGGTGGCGGCGATGCGTCGCGCCACCGATGGTTTGCAGCGCCTGTTCGATCCGGTGCGGCCGCTGGCTCCGGCGGTGCTGGCGCCGCTCGTCGAAGCCGGCGTGACGCTCGGTTGGCGCCTGGTCGCCGGTTCGGGCTGGGTCAGGCGACAACTGGTGGCGCGCGCGGTACGCTAGCCATCATGGTCGCGTCTCGTGCGCGAGGCGCAGCGACGCCTCGTGCGACACTTCGCGGGGTCGATGTCGATTCACTTTCAGGAAGCCGAATTCATGTCCCGTTTTGTTGCCATGCTCGCAGCGGCGTCGCTGTGCTGCGCCTCTACGCTTTCGTTCGCGCAAGGCGCTGTCGCGCCGTCGGCTGATCCGGCGGCAGCGCGCGTGAAAGCTGCGATGGAGGGCTTCCTCAAGGGTCGTCACCAGGTCGACGAGGTGCGGCGCACGCCGGTCGCCGGCATCTACGAGGTGCGCCTGGGCAATGACTTGTTGTACGTCGACGAGAAGGGCCAGTACCTGTTCTACGAGGGCAGCCTGGTCGAGATGAAGTCGCAGCGCAACCTCACCCAGGAGCGCGTCGACGAACTGCTCACCATCGACTTCCGCACGCTGCCGCTGGGCGCTGCGATCAAGCAGGTCAAGGGCAACGGCAAGCGCGTGCTCGCCGTGTTCGAGGATGCCAATTGCGGCTACTGCAAGCGGCTGCGCGCCGACCTGGTCAAGCTCGACGACATCACCATCTACACCTTCCCGCTTGCTTTCCTCGCCGCCGACTCCGAAACCAAGGCTCGCAAGGCACTCTGCTCTGCCGACCCGTCGCGCGCCTGGAACGAGTTGCTGCTGGACAACCGGATTCCCGGCAACGCCGGCACCTGCGACACCTCACTGGCGCAGGTGCGCGATCTCGCGCAAAAGCTCGGCATCACCGGAACGCCGGTGGTGTTCTTTTCCAACGGCAGGCGATTGCAGGGCTACGCTGCGCCCGAGCGCTTCAACAAGCTGCTGGCGGAAAACTCGAAAGGCGAGGAGGCCTGACGGCCTCCTGGTCACCGCGTCGGCGGCGCTGCGCCTTTCGGCCACAGCAGCCACATGCGCGCCGGCTGCCGGGTGATGCCGGCCAGGCGCCCGGCCTCTTCGCCCGATCCCCAGAACAGGTCCGCGCGCACGGCGCCGACGATGGCGGCGCCCCGGTCCTGGCTCACGGTGAGGCGGCGCAGCGGCGTGCCGTCATCGGGGCGCGTGGTGTCGATGTAAAGCAGTGCGCCGGGCGGAACGTGTGCGGGGTCGGTGGCGACCGAGCGCATCGGTGTGAGCGGCACGCCCAGTGCCCCGGGTGGCCCGGCATCACCGGGCGCCAGTTCGCGGAAGAAGACATAGCGCGGGTTGCGCCACATCACCGAGTCGGCCTGGTCGGGGTGGGCGCGCAGCCAGGCCTTGATCGCGTCGGCGTCGACCGAGCCCGCGGCGAGCACTCCGCGTGCAACCAGTTCCCGTCCGATGGCGAAGTAGGGATGTCCGTTGTGATCGGCAAAACCGATGCGCATTTGGCTGCCATCGCGCAGGCGCACTCGCCCCGAGCCCTGCACCTGCAGGAAGAAGGCTTCGACCGGATCGTCCAGCCACACCAGTTCCCCGCCGGCCAGCCAGGTGCCGGTTTCGATCTGATGGCGCGACGGGTAGGGCTGCAGGCGAGTGCCGCGCCTTTGCAGGCGCGTGCCGTCGCTGCCGGCCACGAGGTCGGGCGGGCGAGCGTACAGGGGCATCTGGCCCGGGCGATCGGGCTTGCGGCTGCCTTGCACCACCGGTTCGTAGTAGCCCGTCAGCAGGCCGGTGGCGCCGTCCTTGCCGCCCAGCGGCCAGGCGACGAAATGCCGGGCAATCCAGCCGCCGAGCGCCTCGGGCCCCGGCATCGCCACGCATAGTGCGGGCCAGGGTGCCGGGGCGCGCGGCAGCGCGCACTGCCGCGCCAGGGCCTCGTGCACTCGCCCCAGCGAGTCGCTGCGCCAACCGGGCAAGGCTTCGACCGCAAGCGCGCCGGCTTGCTCGGCCACCAGGGGTGGTGATGCGCAGGCGGCCAGGAGCAGCACCGATGCGGTCACAGTCAATGCCGTGGCGCTGCGTGCGCAACTCCGCCGCTGTCGCCACGGGCGGCTAGAATGCCGCTCATGGACGGAAGCTGGATTCTTTTCGCCGAAGCGGGCGGCGTGCTCGCCCTGATGCTGTTGCTGGTGTGGTGGACGATGCGCGGCAAGAAGTGAGACTGCGCCGGCGTGCAAGCGCCCGATTGCGCCGGCCCACGCGTGGATGGCCATTCAGTGCAGGGTGCGCGGCATGACCAGCGCGAATTCGTCGATCGGCACGTCGAAGCGATGACCGTCTTCGGCCACGAACAGGTAGCTGCCGCGCATGGTGCCGGCGCGCGTCGCGATCTGCGTGCCGCTGGTGTACTCGAAGCGCGCCCTGGGTGCGAGCAGCGGTTGCTCGCCGACCACCCCGAGCCCTTGCACTTCCACCACGCGGCCATCCTCGTCGCTGATGACCCAGTGCCGGCTGATCAACTGCGCGCTCACGTTGCCGGTATTGGTGATGCGGATGGTGTAGGCGAAGGCGTACTGCGCCTCGCTCGGCCTCGACTGCTCGGGCAGGTAGACGGCGCGCACTTCGATCCGGAACTGGTAACGCTTTTCGGTCATGGGCGAGCGTGCCCGCCATTGGCTGGCCGGGGCGCGTTCGATGGGGTCGCTACAATCGCGATTGTAGACAAGCACTTCGCCGCCAACCGCTCCGACCCCACTTGCCGATCATGACGCGCGCCCACCGCATTGCTCCCAGCATCCTGTCGGCCGATTTCGCACGCCTGGGAGACGAGGTGAGGGCGGTCGAGGCCGCCGGTGCCGACCTGATTCACTTCGACGTGATGGACAACCATTACGTGCCCAATCTCACCATCGGGCCGCTGGTGTGCGAGGCGGTGCGCCCGCACGTGAAGATCCCGATCGACGTGCACCTCATGGTCAGTCCGGTGGACCGCATCGTCGATGATTTCGCCAGGGCCGGTGCCGACCTGATCAGCTTTCATCCCGAAGCGACGCAGCATGTCGATCGCACCCTGCAACTGATCCGCGACAGTGGCTGTCGAGCCGGGCTGGTGCTCAACCCGGCCACGCCGCTCGCCTGGCTCGATCACGTGATGGATCGGCTCGACCTGATCCTGCTGATGTCGGTCAACCCGGGCTTTGGCGGCCAGCAGTTCATTGCTTCGGCGCTTCCCAAGCTGCACGCCGTGCGTCAGCGCATCGATGCGCACACTGCCGCCGGCGGCCAGCCGATCTGGCTGGAAATCGACGGTGGAGTGAAGGTCGGCAACATCGCGCAGATCGCGCGCGCCGGGGCGGACACTTTCGTCGCCGGCTCGGCGGTGTTCGGCGCGCGCGACCCCGATGGCGGCTATCGCGGCATCTTCGGGCAATTGCGCTCGGCACTCGACGCGACGTGAGCGAGCGTCGCTTTCGCGCCGCCGGCGCGGTGATCGACCTGGACGGCACGCTGGTCGATACGGTTGGCGACCTGGCCGCGGCGGTCAACGCGATGCTGGCCGACCTGGGCCGGGCGCCGCTGTCCGAGGAGCAGGTGCGCTGCTACGTGGGCAAGGGTGCGCGCATCCTGGTGCACCGGGCGCTGGCCGGCTCGCTCGACGGGCGCGTCGAGGAGGCTGCTGCCGATCGTGCCATGGCCGCCTTCGAGCATCACTACGCGCGCGAGAACGGCGTGTCGGCGCGGCTCTACCCGCGGGTGCGCGAAGCGCTGGATGCGCTGCGCGCCAAGGGGCTGCGGCTGGCCTGCGTGACCAACAAGCCGCAGCGCTTCGCCGATGCACTGCTGGCGCGAACCGGCCTGGCGGATCGCTTCGAGTTGATCCTGGGCGGCGATGCGCTGCCGCGACGCAAGCCCGATCCGCTGCCGCTGCTGCAGGTCGCCGAGCGATTCGGCCTGCCGCCCTCGCGTATGGTGGCGATCGGAGACTCGCTCAATGATGCGCAGGCCGCGCGCGCCGCCGGCATGGCGGTGATGGTCGTGCCCTATGGCTACAACGAGGGCCGCCCGGCCAGTTCGATCGGCGCCGACGCCATCGTCCAGACCCTGTTCGAGGCGGCCGCCCGCATCGATGCCTGCCAGGAGGCTGGCCAGGCGCCGCCTCCCGGCGAACATTGACCCGCCGCGCGGCAGTGGTATATTCCGCAAACTCGAGAACCGAGCAGGACATCCTTTCCCTCATGCGTTTCATCCAGGAAAAGCAGCCGGCCCGCAACGCCAACGATTGGCGAGGCGGGCATTGGCGGTGCTGGCGCTGATCGCCGCACGCACGCCGTACCGCTAGCGCGCCTTGCCGGCGCGCTCACGCGAGACCGGCCTTCCTGATCGATGCACGCTGATGCGCCCGGCCGCCGGGCGCAACGGACCCGAACCCGAGTGGTTGGTCCGTGACGAGGGCTCCATGACCGAGACCGAATTCCGGGCCATCGCGGCCCAGGGCTACAACCGCATTCCCTTGCTGCTGGAATGCTTCGCCGACCTCGATACGCCGCTGTCGCTGTACCTGAAGCTGGCGCAGCGGCCGTACAGCTTCCTGCTCGAGTCGGTGGTCGGCGGCGAGCGGTTCGGGCGCTACTCGTTCATCGGGCTGCCGGCGAGCACGGTGATCCGTTCGAGCGCCAGCGGTGCCGAGGTGCTCAGGCATGGCGAGGTGATCGAGCGCTTCGAGGGCAATCCGCTCGATTTCGTCGACGCGTACCAGAAGCGCTTCAAGGTGGCGCTGCGCCCGGGCCTGCCACGCTTTTGCGGCGGGCTGGCCGGCTACTTCGCCTACGACGTGGTGCGCCACATCGAGCCGCGCGCAGCCGGACGCGACAAACCTGACCCGATCGGCGTGCCGCAGTTGTTGTTGCTGCTCACCGAGGAGCTCGCCATCGTCGACAACCTGAGCGGCAAGATCTACCTGGTGGTCTATGCGGATCCGTCCGGGGTCGATGCCTGGTCGCGCGCCAGGCATCGCCTGCGCCAGCTGCAGGGACAACTCGCGCGCCCGGTCGAAGTGCCCGCTTTCGAGTCCGGCGAGGAAACGGCAACGCGGCGCGAGTTCGGCAAGGCGGACTACCTGGCAGCGGTGTCTCGTGCCAGGGAATACATCGCGGCTGGCGACGTGATGCAGGTGCAGGTCGGCCAGCTGATCGAGAAGCCCTTTCGCGATTCGCCGATCACCTTGTATCGCGCGCTGCGCTCGATCAATCCGTCGCCCTACATGTACTTCTATGACCTCGGCGAGTTCCACATCGTCGGTGCCTCGCCCGAAATCCTGGTGCGCCAGGAGCGCCTGCCCGATGGCGACCGAGTCACCATCCGCCCGCTTGCCGGCACGCGCCAGCGCGGCGCCACGCCGGCGCAGGACGCCGCGCTGGCGCAGGAGCTGCTCGCCGACCCGAAGGAAATCGCCGAGCACGTGATGCTGATCGACCTGGCGCGCAACGACATCGGCCGCATTGCCGAGACTGGCAGCGTGCGCGTCACCGACCAGCTCGCGATCGAGAAGTACTCGCACGTGATGCATCTGGTCTCGAACGTGGAGGGGCGACTGAAGCGCGGCACGGGGCCGATCGACGTGTTGCGCGCCACTTTTCCGGCCGGCACGCTCACCGGTGCTCCGAAGATCCGCGCGATGCAGATCATCGACGAGCTGGAGCCCACCCGGCGTGGCGTCTACGGCGGCGCCTGCGGCTACATCTCGTTTCTCGGCGATCTCGACCTGGCGATCGCCATCCGCACCGCAGTCGTCAAGAACGGCACGCTGTACGTGCAGGCCGCCGCCGGCGTGGTCGCCGACTCGATTCCGGAGAACGAGTGGCAGGAGACCGAGAACAAGGCGCGTGCCGTGCTGCGCGCGGCCGAACTGGTGCAGGCCGGCCTGGTGCAGGCCGGCCTCGACGGCGGGATCTGAGCCATGCAGGCCCGCCCGGATGGTTTCTCAGTGCGCGCCGATGCCGTTCAGCTCGGCCCAGCCGGCCCACATGATCTCGAGGCCGATGCACAGCAGCACGAAGGCGATCAGCCGCATCATCACCATGGTGCCGATTTCCCCGAGCTTGCCCAGCAGCGCCGCGGCATTTCGATACACCAGGTAGACCACCGCCACCGTGATCGTCGCCCCGGCCACCGACACCAGTGCGCCCAGCAACCATTGGGTCGGATGGCGCGGCAGCGTGGTGCCGATGGCGATCGATGCCGCGATCGTGCCGGGCCCGGTGGTGAGCGGAAAGGTGATCGGAAAGAAGCTGCGCCGCACGATTTCCTCTTCGGAGAGCGTGCTCGGCTGGTCGCGCACCACGGCCTTGCGCACGTCGTCGTCGTCCTGCCGGTTGAGCATCCGCCAGCCGGTCATGGCCACCAGCAGGCCGCCGCCCAGGCGCACGATCGGCAGCGACAGGCCGAACAGCGCGAGCAGGTAGGTACCGGCCAGCATCGTGGCGACGATGACGACCCAGCAGTTGATCGCCACCTGCCGCGCGAAGCGGCGCGCAATCACCGGGTCGTCGCCCGCGGTCATCATGAACACCGGCGCGCCGCTCAGCGGATTGATGATCGGCAGCAGCGCCAGCGGCACGATCACCAGGGCATGCAGGAACTGGAAGGAGGTCGACATGGGCTCACAGGGTCTGCGACCGAGACAGTACCGTCTTGCCGCCATGAATGCCAGGCGGCTGGCCTGAAGGCGGTCGGGGCTTCGGCGGGGGTCGCGCGATGCTGCTGATGATCGACAACTACGACAGTTTCACCTGGAACCTGGTGCAGTACTTCGGCGAGCTCGGCGAGGCGGTGCACACCGTGCGCAACGACGCGATCACGCTCGACCAGGTCGCCGCCCTGGCGCCGCAGCGCATCGTGATCTCGCCGGGGCCGTGCACGCCGAACGAGGCCGGCATTTCGCTGGCCTTGATCGAGCGTTTTGCCGGACGGATTCCGATCCTCGGCGTGTGCCTCGGCCACCAGGCGATCGGCGCCGCCTTCGGTGCGCGCGTGGTGCGCGCGCAGCAGCTGATGCACGGCAAGACCTCGCCGGTCACTCACGCGGGAGCGGGCGTCTTCCGCGCGCTGCCCAGTCCGTTCACGGTGACCCGCTATCACTCGCTTGCGCTCGAGCGCGAGACGCTGCCGGCCTGCCTTGAGGTGACCGCCAGCACCCTAGACGGCGAGATCATGGGCCTGCGTCATCGCCACTACGCCGTGCAAGGCGTGCAGTTCCACCCCGAATCGATCCTGACCGAACACGGCCACGCGCTGCTGCGCAATTTCCTGGAGAACCGAGATGACCATTTCCGCGGCTGAAGCGCTCACTCGCTGCATCGAGCATCGCGAGATCTTCCACGACGAAATGCTCAGGGTCATGCGCGACATCATGAGCGGCACGATGTCGCCGACGATGATGTCGGCGATCCTGATGGGGCTGCGCGTGAAGAAGGAGACCATCGGCGAGATCACGGCCGCGGCGCAGGTGATGCGCGAGTTCGCCAACAAGGTCGAGGTGGACGGCGGGCCGCACTTCCTCGACGTGGTCGGTACCGGCGGCGATGGCTCGCACACCTTCAATATCTCCACCGCCGCGACTTTCGTCGCCGCGGCTGCCGGCGCCACCGTGGCCAAGCACGGCAATCGCGGCGTGTCCTCCAGGTCGGGCTCGGCCGATGTGCTCGAGGCGCTCGGTGCGAACATCATGCTCGACCCGGGGCAGGTGGCCGAATGCGTGCGCGCGACCGGCGTCGGCTTCATGTTCGCGCCCAACCACCACCCGGCGATGAAGAACGTCGCCGCGGTGCGGCGCGAACTGGGCGTGCGCACCATCTTCAACATCCTCGGGCCGCTCACCAACCCGGCGGGTGCGCCCAACATCCTGATGGGCGTGTTCCATCCGGACCTGGTCGGCATCCAGGTGCGCGTGATGCAGCGCCTGGGCGCGCAGCATGCGCTCGTCGTCTGGGGCAAGGACGGCATGGACGAAGTGTCGCTCGGCGCGGCGACCCTGGTCGGTGAACTGAAGGATGGCGAGGTGCGCGAATACGAGATCCACCCCGAGGACTTCGGCCTGTCGATGGTGAGCAACCGCTGCCTGCGCGTGACCGACGCCACCGAGTCCAGGCAGATGGTGCTGGAGGCGCTGTCCGACGCCCCGGGCACGCCGCGCGAGATCGTGATCCTGAACGCGGGGGCAGCGCTCTATGCCGCCGATCTCGCCGATTCGATCGCCGCCGGCATCGAACTGGCGCGACGCACCATTGCATCGGGCGCTGCGCGCGCGCGGCTCGATGCCTTCGTGGCGTACACGCGGCGCTTTCCGGCGCCGGCGCAGGCATGAGCCGGCGCGGCGAGCCGTTCATGGCATCCGGCATCCTGGCGCGCATCGTCGCCGCCAAGCACGAGGAGGTCGCCGCCGCGCGCCGGCGACTGTCGTTGGCGCAAATGCGCGCTGCGGCCGAGGATGCCTGTCGTCGGCAGGCCACGCGGGGTTTCGCGCGTGCGCTGCACGCGCGACTCGCCACCGGCGCGGCCGCGGTGATCGCCGAGATCAAGCAGGCCAGCCCGAGCAGGGGGGTGCTGCGCGAGCCATTCGATCCGCCATCGATTGCCGCCAGCTATGCCGCGCACGGCGCAGCCTGCCTGTCCGTGCTCACCGACGCGCGCTTCTTCCAGGGCAGGCTCGAAGACCTGCGTACCGCGCGTGCCGCGTGTGCCTTACCGGTGCTGCGCAAGGACTTCATCGTCGATGACTACCAGGTCCATGAGGCGCGTGCCAACGGTGCCGATTGCGTGCTGCTGATCGCGGCGGTGCTGGACGATGCGCAACTGGCCGGCTTCGAGGCGATCGCGCAGGCACTTTCGATGGATGTGCTGGTCGAGGTGCACGATGCCGACGAACTCGGGCGCGCCCTGAAGCTGGCCACGCCGCTGCTGGGCATCAACAACCGCAACCTGCGCAGCTTCGAGGTGTCGCTGGACACCACGCTCGACTTGCTGCCGCGCATTCCGGCCGACCGGCTGGTGGTCACCGAGAGCGGCATCCTGGTGCGCGCCGACGTCGAGCGCATGCGCCGGGCCGGTGTGCATGCCTTCCTGGTCGGCGAGGCGTTGATGCGCGCTGCCGAACCGGGCGAGGCCTTGCGCGCCTTGTTCGGCTGAGGGTTCACGGTTGCTCAGTGCCCGCCCAGCCACTGCTTCATCAGCCGCGTCGCCCGCGCACCCGCGCGGGGCGCCGCCTTCAGGCTCGCCTCGATGGCCGGTGCCGCATCCAGCGTGAGCTCGAATTCCATCAACTCGTCGCGACGAAAGGCGTGCATGTGCAAGCGTTCGCCCGGGCGCCGCCGCGCGAGCATCGCCTTCAGGCTGGCTTCGTCGATGCGCAGGCCGTCGGCGGCGATCGGCAGGTCGCCGGCCGCGAGGCCGGCGCGCTCCGCTGCCCCTCCCGAATACACGGTGGCGATGCCAAGCCGGTTCTCCCGTGTGGCGAGCTTCACGCCCAGCGAGGTCGGGCCCTGCTCGCCGCGACCGAGCACCAGGCGCACGCCGACGCTGGCGAGCAGTGCGGCCAGCGGCAACTCGCCGGTGCCGTAGGCCCAGGCGCGGATGCGCGCATCGAGCCGCAGTCCGGTGGCTTCCGTGAGCAGGCGCGGGAAGGCGTCTTCCTCCAGCCCCTGCCGCTCGGTGAAGAAGTCGCGCCCGTAGCGCTGCCACATCAGGCGCATCACGTCGTCGAGCGAACGCTGCCCGCCGCTGCGCGCGCGGATCGTCAGGTCGAGCGCCAGCGCGACCAGCGAGCCCTTGGCGTAGTAGCTGGCCACCGCGTTGGGCGTGTTTTCGTCCTGCCGGTAGTACTTGATCCAGGCGTCGAAGCTCGACTCGGCAATGCTTTGCAGGTGGCGCCCGGGGCCGCGCAGCACCCCGGAGATCGCCTTGGCCAGCAGGCCGAAGTAAGCCTCGCGATCGATCACGCCCGAGCGCACCAGCATCAGGTCGTCATAGTAGGAGGTGAAGCCCTCGAAGATCCACAGCAGGTGCGTGTAGTTCTCCTGCTGCAGGTCGTAGTGCGCGAAGGCGGCCGGCTTGATCCGCTTGACGTTCCAGGTGTGGAAGTACTCGTGGCTGGCCAGGCCGAGAAATCGGCGATAACCCTCGGGGACCTCGCGTTGCCCGCGCGCCGGCAGATCGTTGCGCGAGCAGATCAGCGCGCTGCTGGCGCGATGCTCGAGCCCGCCGTAGCCCTCGTCGATCGCACGCACCTGGAACAGGTAGCGCGACATGGGCGCGCGCCGCGTACGCGGCTCGAACAGGCGGATCTGCGCTGTGCAGATGCGCGCCAGGTCGCGCGTCAGCCGGCCGGTGTCGGCTTCGTGCCGCCCCGAGATCGCCAGTTCGTGGCGCGCGCCGCCCGCTTCGAAGGCGTCGAGCGTGAAGCGGCCCATCTCCACCGGATGGTCGACCAGTTCGTCGTAGTCGGCGGCGCGGTAGCGTCCGAAGCCGTGGCGGCGCGCGCCAGCCTCGGGCAGCGTGGTCGCCACGCGCCAGTCGGCGCCGGCGGGGGCCGGCGGCGGCTCGATCAGCACCTCGCAGGATCGCCGTTCCTGCCCCAGCACGCGCAGGAACACGCTGGTGCCGTTGAAGAAGCCATGGGTGGCATCGAGGTGCGCGGCCCGCACCGACAGGTCGAAGGCGTAGACGCGGTAGACGATGAGCAGCGGCCCGTCGCAGCGCGCCGCCTGCCAGCGGTGCTTGTCGAGCTTGCGCAGGCGGATTGCCCGCTTGCCGCTGTGCGCGGCGATCGACACCACGTGCCGCGCGAACTCGCGCACCAGGTAGCTGCCGGGAATCCACGCCGGCAGCGCCACTTGCTGGCCTGCAGGATCGGGCTGCGCGATGTTCAGTTCGACTTCGAACAGGTGCGCATGCGGGTCGATCGGAACGATGCGATAGCCGAGCGCCGGGGCGCGGGCCGGCGCGCGCGCAGGTCGCCCGCTCACCGGTTGACGTCGACCACGACGCGGCCGCGCACCTGGCCGGCCAGCATCTCGGGGGCGATCCGCAGCGCGTCGTCCAGGCCGACCACGGTGCCGATGCGCCCGAGGTGTTCGGCATCCAGTTCACGGGCCAGCCGCTTCCAGGCCTCGCGGCGATCGTCCATCGGGCACATTACCGAATCGACGCCGATCAGCTTCACGCCACGCAGGATGAACGGCGCCACCGAAGACGGGAAGTCCATCCCCTGGGCCAGCCCGCAGGCAACGACGGTGCCGCGGTAGCGCGTTTGCGCGCAGGCGTTGGCGAGGGTGTGCGAACCGACGGCGTCCACCACGCCGGCCCAGCGCTCCTTCTGCAGCGGCTTGCCGGCCTGCGACAAGCTGTCGCGATCGACGATCTCGGCCGCCCCCAGTGTACGCAGGTAGTCGGCCTGCGTGGCGCGCCCCGTCGAGGCCACCACCCGAAAGCCGAGCCGCGACAGCAGGGAGATCGCCACGCTGCCAACCCCGCCCGCGGCACCGGTGACCAACACTTCGCCTTGCGCCGGGCTCACGCCCTGGCGCTCGAGCATCATCACGCACAGCATCGCGGTGTAGCCGGCCGTGCCGATGGCCATGGCGCGCTGCGCATCCATGCCCGGCGGCATCGCGACCAGCCACTCGCCCTTCAGCCGTGCGCGCTGCGCCAGGCAGCCCCAGTGTGTCTCGCCGACGCCCCAGCCGTTCAGGATCACCCGATCGCCAATAGCGACGTCGGCGTGCGTGCTTGCCTCGACCACCCCGGACCCGTCGATGCCGGGCACCATCGGCCAGCGGCGCACCACCGGCGAGCGATTGGTGATCGCCAGCGCGTCCTTGTAGTTGAGCGTGGAATACTCGATGCGCACGGTCACGTCGGCATCGGGGGTGGCCGCCGCCAGCACCTCGTCGGAGATGCGCTGGCGGCTTGCGGTAAACCCGCCATCGGGCTTGTCCAGGTACAGCGCATCGAACATCGGTGTCTCCCCCTGCAACAGGACGCTTGCACAAGGTGGCATTGTGCAACGTAAATCGCTGCCGTCGTCGATTCCGTCACCGATCGCGCGGGCGCATCTGGCAATCTGTCGATTCGGCTGTCGATGCTTCCGGCGGTCCGCGTCCTCCGTTCGTCCGGGCGCGCCTTGGATCTCCGCTAGCATGCGCCGACACTCGAACTTCCCAACGGGGGCCCGGATGAACGTCACCTTTTCACGCTTCGCTCATGCGGCCATGGCTGCGTTGATGGCCGGTTCGCTGGCGGCATGCGGGGGCGGGTCGAGCGGCGGCGTCGACGTCGGAGGTGGCGGTGGGGGCACGCAACCGCCGTGCGTCTCGACGCAAGGCGGCGGCAGCGGCTTCGCGCTGGGCTCGTGCCTGGCGACACATACCAGCGTGTTCCAGCCGATCGTTGCCGGCGTGCAGGTGAATGCAGCAAGCGTGCCCGGCCAGGATGGCTTCGTGCTGTCCCTGAGCTTTCCGGCTGCGCTGGCTTCGATGGATGAAGCAGCGATCGGCTTCACCGCGGCGAATCAGCCGCCAAGCGACGAACGCAATATCGTCGGCGTGCTGCGTGGGCAGGCGTACGAGAGCCCGCTCAACGCCCAACTGACACCACCCTACGTCGCACTGACGGACTTCCACCGCAACTGGACGTATACCGCGAATCCGGTCACCGACACCCCGTTGCTCCAGATGAGTCACGCCAGCTTCGGCACCTGGGAAAAGTTCCCCGGAAGCACCACCAATGACGGCTTTCTCGGCGTCTGGTACGCACCGCGCGACCTCGCCAACGACTACACCTGGCCCAGCGGCGCCGCCACCTATCTCGGCGTGGCAGTCGGCGTCATCGCCCCCGATGGTTCCTCGGGTGCCGCGCTCGACCAGCCGTACGGCTTCAGCGCACAGGTGTCGATCACGGTCGATGGCACGGGTCGGATTGCCGGTGGCCAGCTCGATTCGATGAAGATCAGGTATCGCAGCGGTGGTGGATGGGCAGTCGCGGACATTCTCATCAGGCCGATCCTCCTGTCGCCCGGCGTCGGCCCGTCAGCGCCCGCGTCGACGACCACCGGCACCTTGTCCACGGTGCCGGCCGGCACCGACATGAACCTGACCGGGGGCGATTACCAGGCCAACTACATCGCGTTCGCAAGCCCGCAAGGCGCGGAACTGGCCGGCCAATTGCGCTTCAGGACGGACAGGGGCCTGGTCGGCATTGCCTCCTTCGGTACAGTGCGACAGCCCTGATCGCCGACGCGCGGCAGCTCCCTTCGCCCGCTCTCACTTCCCGCGCTTGTCCACCACCCGCCTGGCCTTGCCGACCGAGCGCTCGATCGCGCCCGGCGGCTCGATGCACACGGTCGAGGTCACGCCGATGTAGGTCTTGATGGCGTGCTCGAGCGCCGTGGCTGCGCCCACCGCGGCCGCGCCGTCGTGGTGCTCGCCGCCCTTGAACTCGACGTGGATGGTCAGCACGTCCATGCGGCCTTCGCGCGTCAGTTCGCACTGGTAGTGCGGCGCGAGGTTGGGCCGCTGCAGGATCAGCTCCTCGATCTGGGTCGGGAACACGTTCACGCCGCGCACGATCATCATGTCGTCGGAGCGCCCGGTGATCTTCTGCATGCGCCGCATGGTGCGCGCGCTGCCCGGCAGCAGGCGTGTCAGGTCGCGGGTGCGGTAGCGCACGATGGGCAGTGCTTCCTTGGTGAGCGAGGTGAATACCAGCTCGCCGAACTCGCCGTCGGGCAGCACCTTGCCGGTGTCGGGGTCGACGATTTCGGGATAGAAGTGATCCTCCCAGATGGTCGGCCCGTCCTTGGTCTCCAGGCATTCGTTGGCCACGCCCGGTCCCATCACTTCCGACAGGCCGTAGATGTCGACCGCGTCGATGTTCAGGCGCTGCTCGATTTCGGCGCGCATCTCGTTGGTCCAGGGCTCGGCGCCGAAGATGCCGATGCGCAGGCTGGTGGCGCGCGGATCGAGCCCC
>CAZXLV010000045.1:0-15275 GCA_964641405.1 uncultured Limnobacter sp.
GTCTCGACCACTGAGTTGCAGGTGCACCGGTTCTCGCGACCGCCTCAGGACACGAGTCAGTCGTTCCGGAAGATCCTCGTCACCGACTTCGCCAGACGACCCCCATCGCGCCCGTGCCTGCCAGAGATGCCGGAATACTTCACGAGCCGTATCGACGATGTCGATCTTGGCAGTAAGCAGCTTCTTCCAGAACTCAACCGAACGCAGCCGCGAAGCGTAGTGATCGGCAACCAGCGCCGCCGAGCGGGTGGCGTCGCTGCGCGCCCACGGATTGGCTGCGATGACTGCCGCCACCCGATCGTCCGTTTCGGCGTAGTAGAGCGCCGCTGTCGCGCCGTCGCACAGCCCCCAGAGCGCCTGCTTCGTGCAACGCGGCGAAGCGGCTAGCAGCGCATCGCAGGCCCGGCGGATGTCCGGTCCGGCACGCTCGAAGTCGGGCAGCGGCCCCGGGCTGTCACCCATGCCGGTGTAGTCGAAGCGCAGGCACGGATAGCCCGCCTGCGCGAGAGCGCGTGCCATCAGCACGAACTGGCGATGCGAGCCCACGCGCGTTTGGGGTCCCCCGACGACGATCACCACCGCGACACCCTTCACCCCTGTTTGCCCGGCCGGTTGCGTCAGGACGCCAACGAGTTCGGCGCCTGGCGGGCCGATGACGAGGACCGACTCTTCGCAGGCCATGGAAGTCGCGATCGTGTTCACGAGGCAGCCCCCGACGAAGCCGGATCGAGCGCCTGGTCGACCGCGGCGACGCTCGCCTCGACCAGTTCCGGCACGTCGACCAGGTCGGCGACGTTCCAGAATGCCGGACCGGCGACCGCACGCGCCACGGTGGGAACGCCCTGCCCGCTCCAGGCGAGCGCACGCCTGGCGAGCGCCTCCGAAGCGGTCGCGGGCCGGTCATCGACCCGCAGGCGCAGGTCGAGCAACACGCCACCGTGCACTGCCGGCGCAGCGGTACCATCCAGCGCTTCGAGTTGTCCGGCCAGGGTGCTCGACATCGGATAGCCGGCGAGCACGGCGATGCGCCCCGCCGCCCATAGCGTCTTCGCGTCTGCGCCCGGGTCGTCCGGTCGCTGCATCCGCGCGACGCTGGCTGCACGCAGCAGCGTCGACAGTTGCTGCCTGCCCTGCAGCAGCGGTGCCCAGGCAAGCAGGGCGGCTGGCCGCTGCGCCAGGTCGTGCGACACCCGCACCGCCAGCGCCGCACCGAGTCGGCATCCGACCAGCACCAGAGGCACCGTATCCGAAGCCTGCAGTCGCGCAGCCATCGAGCGGCAATCCGCCAGCCAGCGCTCGATGGTTGCATCGGCAAAGTCGGCGCTGCTGTCGCCGGTTCCGTACAGGTCGAAGGTGCAACCGGCAACACCGCGATCGGCCAGCGCCTCGGCTGTGAGCTTCACCATGCGCCGCATCTGGTTCATCTCGTCGCCGAACGCCGGCACGAAGAGGACCCGGGCGCGCGGCGCTCCGGTCGGACGCCAGTGCACGACCACGCTGCGGTGGCCATCGAACGCTTCGAAGTTTGCATCGAGCCGGCGTGTGCTCACGGCGCCAGTTCCCGGGTGACCAGTTCCACCGACATTGCCCGAGCCAGCGCCGCGTCGTCGGGCAGGCGTGACAGGTCGAGCACGCCGTCGAGTCGCCACGCTCCCGGCAGCAGCCGGCGGTAGCGCACCATCGTCTCGTGCGACACCTGGATCCTGTGCAGCCGGCGACGCACGGCGTTGATCAGGGGGCGCGCGAACACCGGCCGCATTCCGGTACTCCACTCCGCCCGGCGCGCACGCCGATCCGGACCATCGCTGAAGCGAAAGCCGTAGGCCGACGGCCGGCTCGCGATGCCCCGGTGCAGCAAGGTAATAAGCCTGGCCTCGAGCCGGCCGGCATTCTTCCAGGCCAGCGGCAGCATGCAGGCGGCGCGCAGCAGCGGCAGGTCGACCAGCGGCGTGGCGAAGTGCCCCTGTCGCAGCGCGATGCTGTTGTTCAAGCCCATCCAGTGATGGCAGCGAAACAGCGGGTAGGCCAGTTCCACTTGTTCGCGCGATAGCAGATGGTCGACCTCGTCGTCGCTGCGCCCCACCGAACGGACGATCGATGCGGCCATCTGCGCCTCGTAGACGGCCAGCCCGTCACGCCGGCGAAAGACGGCCGGATCGAAGCCCCGGTAGAAGGCCCGCACGATGTCACGCGCGCGAAAACGGCGGTCCGGCAGATGGAAGTAGTTGCGAAAGATCTCGCCGCCGCCGCCATTGAGCGCCAGCTTGCCGCCGGCGCTCTGCGCGACGCGGGTACTTCGGTCGGCGCCGCGGTCGTCGATACCGTCGTTCGACAGCCCGTCGAAGAACAGCGCACAGCTCACCAGTTCGTCGATGTCGGGTTCGGGCAACCGGTGGTTGATCGCGTCCTTGTCGATCGGCTCGATCGCGATGCCTTCGGCGCGTGCCACCTCGATGGCGATCGGCACGTCTTCGGAGTCGGGTCGGCCATAGACGAAGAGCTGTGGGCGCTCGCCCTGCGCCAGCAGGCCGGCCACGATCAGCCGCGAGTCGAAGCCGCCCGACAGCGCCGCAGTCACCCTCCCGGGAAAGGCGCAGGCAATCTCGGCAAACACGGTCCGCAAGTGTGCCTGCAGCCCTTCGGTCGCATCCTCGAACGATCCGGGGGCCGGCGCCCCTTCCGCGATCCCCATCGGAAAGCGCGTGATCGGGCGACGCTCGCCGAGGTCGATCGCGTGGCCGAGGGCAAGCTTGCTCACGCCGCGCGCCACCGTACGTTCGGAATGCGGCGCCCCGAGCAACACGTACTCGATGGCGGCCGTTTCGTCGATTTCCGCGTCGCCTTCGTAGGCGCGCACCGCCAGCCAGCTGCTGCCGTGAAAGCGCCCGTCGCTGCTGCCGTACACACGCGCGAAGCCAAGTGGGTCGTTGAGCAGCCATGCCCGGGTGCCCTTGCGCAGGAACAGCACGAAGTTGCCACGAAAGCCGGTCTCGTCGATTTCCGGCACCGGGGCGCTTGCGGATGTCTCGTCGAGCAGGCGACGCAAGGCTTCCACGCCGAAGGCGCCGCGATACCAGATCGGGCCGATGCAGCACGCAGCGCCGTCGGTGTCCTGCACGAGGAAGTCCGCCGAATCGCGCTGTGCCGACTGCGACCAGGCACGCAATTCACCGCCGGCCCAGGCGTAGCGAACGGCCGGAGCGAAGCCCTGTCGCGACAGCGAGCGCTCCGCGCGCTGTTGGCCGGCTTCGTTGCCGCCGAGCACCACCGTGAGCGCGTTCAACACGGCGGCATCGCCTCGCTCGCAGCTTGCTTCATCACCGAATCACCTCAGGTCTGCAACATGTGGTCCAGCCGCTGCAGGTGCGTCTCCCAACTGTAGTTGGCGAGCACGTAATCACGCGCGCACGGCCGCTCGGCGGGCTCGCGCAGCGCCGTGACAGCCAGCTCGGCGAAGCGCGCCGCATCGTCGGCCACCACGGCCGGCAACCAGTCGACCGCTCGCAGCCCCTCGGCGGCGCCACTGCTCATCAGCACCGGCTTGGCCATCGAGAACGCCTCCAGCACCTTGTTCTGCGTGCCGCGCGCGATGCGCATCGGCGCCACCGACAGCGCGGCATGGCGAAGATACGGGCGCACGTCGGGCACGCGCCCGGTCACGATCACCCCGGGCCGGTTGGCCAGTGCCTGCACCTCGGCGCCGGCCCGGCTGCCGACGATGGCGAAACGCGCTGTCGGCAGGCTGGCCTGCACCTGCGGCAGGATCTCGCCGGCGAACCACTGCACCGCATCGACGTTGGCCCAGTAGTCCATGACACCGGTGAACACGATCACCGGGCCGCCCGCCGGATACGGATCGTCGAAGACGATCGCCGGATCGAAGTAGGCGGTGTCGACGCCGTTCTCGATCACGCCGACGCGGTCGGCCACCTGCGGGGCGAGCTGGCGGAAGAGTTCGGCATCGGCCTCGGTAACGAAGGCGGTCGCCTCGACCTCACCGGCCATGCGCGCCTCGAAGGCCAGCAACTTGTCGGCCTCGCGGCGATAGACCCAGCCGGCCGGTCCGCCGCGAGCCGCCGCGTACTGGCGCCACTTCTCGGAATCGACGTCGGAGAAGTGTGCCACGCGACGCAACCCTCGCCCGACCTCGCCCGTCACGTACTGCACCACCGGCGACGAATAGAGCACCGCATGGGCAATGCCCTGCGCGCGAATCGTGCTGCGCACCCAATCGCGCATCGGCCGATCGCGGTAGTACGCCGCCGAGATCGATTCGCCGCTCAGGAACGCTGAAAGGCTGCGCAGCCGGCGCAACTTCGGATGGATCGGGCGCAGCAGTACGTCGGCGCACAGGGCGCGCATCTTCGCCTCGTATTGCCAGTCTTGCGCATCGTCGACGAACGAGCCGAGGTACACCTGGTGGCGCGCAGCGAGGTGGCGCAGGATGTGCCAGGTGGCGATCTTGTCCCCCTTGTCCGGCGGATAGGGGATGCGGTGCGTGAGATAGAGAACCTTCGCCACGGGAAGAGAATCGGTCGGAACAGGGGTGCCGATGGTAGCCGAACCGGGCGGCGGAAATAGTAAGATTGCCGCAGTTCACGCGCCGCGTCCGGAATTTCTTCATGCAGGGAGCCCCGATGGACAGCAAAGGCAGCGCCCCGTTGCGTGGCTTCAGCTGCCGTTTCTGCGGCGCCGGGCTGCGCCACAGCTTCGTCGACCTCGGCATGTCTCCCTTGTGCCAGACGCACATCGCGCCCGAACAACTGCACGAGATGGAACCGTTCTACCCGCTGCACGCCTATGTCTGCAGCGAGTGCTTCCTGGTGCAGTTGCAGGAATTCGTCTCGCCGCAGGACATCTTCGGCGAGTATGCCTACTTTTCCTCGTACTCGAGCAGCTGGGTCGAGCATGCGCGCGGCTACGTCGACATGGCGATCGCCCGCTTCGGGCTGGGCCCGCACAGCAAGGCGATGGAGGTGGCCAGCAACGACGGCTACCTGCTGCAGCACTTCGTCGCGCGCGGCATTCCGGTGCTCGGCATCGAGCCGGCGGCCAATGTCGCGCAGGCCGCCATCGACAAGGGCATTCCCACCCGGATTGCCTTCCTGGGCCGCGCCAGCGCCGAGGAGATCGCCGCCGAACACGGACAGGCCGACCTGCTGCTGGGCAACAACGTGCTGGCGCACGTGCCCGAGCTGAACGACTTCGTCGCCGGCATGCGGCGGCTGCTCGCCCCGCGCGGCGTGATCACGATGGAGTTTCCCCACCTGCAGCGCTTGATGGCGGAAAACCAGTTCGACACGATCTATCACGAGCACTTCAGCTATTTCTCCTTCGTGGCGGTCGAAAGGGTTTTCGCCCATCACGGCATGACGCTGTTCGACGTCGACGAACTGCCGACCCACGGCGGGTCGCTGCGCATCTATGCCCGCCATGCCGAGCATCGCGACCTGCCGGTCGGCGCCAGGGTCGAGGCGCTGCGCCGGCGCGAGGTCGACGACGGCTTCCTGACGCTGGAGCGCTATCACGGCTTCGACGAACAGGTACGTGCCACCAAGCGGGCGCTGCTGTCCTTTCTCATCGATGCGAAGGAGCGCGGCAAGCGCGTGGTCGGCTACGGCGCGCCCGGCAAGGGCAACACCCTGTTGAACTACTGCGGCATCCGCACCGACTTTCTCGACTTCACCGTCGATGCCAATCCCTACAAGCAGGGCAAGTTCACCCCCGGAACGCGGATTCCGATCCGGGCGCCCGAGGCGATCCGGGAAGCACGCCCCGACTACGTGCTGATCCTGCCCTGGAACCTGAAAGACGAGATTTCACACGCTGCCCGCTATGTGGCCGAGTGGGGCGGGAAGTTCATCACACCAATTCCCCGCGTGCAGGTGCTATAAACAGGCAATGAAGATCCTCGTCACCGGCACCGACGGCTATATCGGCGCGCGCCTCGCGCCCCTGCTGCACGCGCGCGGTCACGAGGTGGTCGGGCTCGACACCGGGTTCTATCGCGACGCCTGCCTGTACATCGACCCGATCGGCATGCCCTGGGCGCCGGCCACCGCCGCCAGGGACCTGCGCACGATGACCCCGGCCGACTTCGAAGGCGTCGATGCCGTCGTGCACCTGGCAGAACTGTCGAATGATCCGCTGGGCCAGAACCGCCCCGAGATCACCTTCCAGATCAACCACGAAGGCTCGAAGCGGATCGCGCAGGCCGCCCGCCAGGCGGGAGTCCGGCGCTTCGTCTATGCCTCCTCCTGCAGCGTCTATGGTGTCGGCAGCGGCGAATTCCTCGACGAGACCGCACCCGTGAACCCGCAGACCGCCTATGCAACCTGCAAGGCGCTGGTCGAGCGCGACTTGCTGCCGATGGCCGACGGCGACTTTTCGGTCGTCTTCCTGCGCAACGCCACCGCCTACGGTCCATCGCCGCGAATGCGCTTCGACATCGTGCTCAACGACCTGTGCGCGCTGGCCTGGACGCAGAAGCGCATCGCCATGATCAGCGACGGCAGCCCCTGGCGCCCGCTGGTGCACATCGAGGACATCTGCGAGGCGATGCGTTGCGCGCTCGAAGCGCCCGCATCGGCCGTCAACGGCGAGGTGTTCAACGTCGGGCGCAGCGGCGAGAATTACCGGGTTCGCGAAATCGCGCAGATCGTCGCGCAGGCTTTCCCGGGTTGCGAGGTGAGTGCCGGCCCGCCGAGCCAGGACAACCGCAGCTATCGCGTCTCGTTCGACAAGATCGCCTCGAAGTTGCCCGGTTTCGAAGCCCGCTGGACGGCCGCGCTGGGCGCCGAGGAGTTGCGCCGCCTTTTCGAGCGCATCGACTTCTCGGCCGAGACCTTCGGGTTCCGCGCCTTCACGCGACTGAAACAGTTGAAGTACCTGCAGCGGACCGGCCAGGTCGACGACGACCTGTACTGGAGCCGCAGGTGATCTTCGACGCGACGTCCATCGACGGTGCCTTCGTCGTGCGCCTCGAACCCAGGATCGACGAACGGGGCTACTTCGCCCGCACCTGGTGTCGCGACGAGTTCGCCGCCCACGGCATCGAGATCGACATGGTGCAGGCGAGCATCTCGCACAATCGCGCGGCCGGTACGCTTCGCGGCATGCATTACTCGGCATCGCCGTCGCGCGAGGCCAAGCTCGTGCGCTGCGAGCGCGGGCGGGTTTTCGACGCGATTGTCGACCTGCGCGCGGGCTCTCCCACGTTCCTGAGGCGGTTCACGATCGAACTCGACGCCGGCCGGGGCGACGCGCTGTACATCCCGTCGCAGGTCGCGCACGGCTTCCAGACGCTGGAGGACGACAGCGTCGTGCTCTACATGATGAGCGAGCGTTACGCAGCGGAACTGGCACGCGGTGCGCGCCACGACGATCCGCAGTTCGAAATCCGCTGGCCGCTGCCGGTCTCGGTGATCGCCGAACGCGATCGCAGTTGGCCCGACTTTGCGGCCGGCACGGCACACTGAGCACGCGCCATGTCGCTGGAGCAATTGCAGGCGGGTGCAGCCTCCCACGAGGCGGCCGAGGCCGCCATGCAACTGATCCGCGAGATGTACCCGATCTGCCGCAGCATCACCGGCAACGGCGTGCGGCGCACGCTGGACCTGGTCGGGCAGCGGATCCCGCTCGCGCGCACCGAAGTCGCAAGCGGCACGCCGGTGTTCGACTGGGAGATTCCTGCCGAATGGAACATCCGCGATGCGTGGATCGCCGATGCCAACGGACGTCGGGTGGTCGACTTCCGCGAGCACAATCTGCACGTCGTCAACTATTCCGCGCCGGTTCGCCGGACCCTGTCGCTGGAGGAACTGCAGCCACACCTGCACTCGATTCCGGAGCGGCCCGACTGGATCCCGTACCGGACCACCTACTACCGGGAGCATTGGGGCTTTTGCCTGCGTGATCGCGACCGGCAGGCGCTCGGCCCGGGCCCGTACGAGGTGGTGATCGACTCCGAACTCGCCCCTGGACACCTCACTTACGCGGAGTGCGTCGTGCCCGGAAGCACCGCCGGCGAGGCAATCGTCTACACGCACACCTGTCATCCGTCGCTTGCCAACGACAACCTGAGCGGCATCGCCGTGGCTGCCTGCCTCGCGCGCGAGATGATCGGCACGCTGCCGCGCCTGACCTGGCGCTTCGTGTTCGGGCCGGGGACGATCGGCTCGCTGGCCTGGCTGTCGCGCAACGAGTCGCGGCTGGCGGACATCGTCGGCGGGCTGGTCATCGGCTTGCTCGGCGACGCCGGCGCGCTCACCTACAAGCGCAGTCGGCGCGGCAACAGCGCAACCGATCGCGCGGCCGAACTGGTGCTGGGCACGCTGCCGATGCCGTCCTCCATCGTCGACTTCGAGCCCTACGGCTATGACGAGCGGCAGTTCTGCTCGCCGGGCTTCGACCTGCCGATCGGGCGCCTCACCCGCTCGGCGAACGGCGCCTATGCCGAATACCACAGCTCGGCGGACGATCTCGCGCTGCTGCAGCCCGCAAAGCTCGCCGAATCGATCTGCGTGCTGGCCCGGCTTGTGCAGGTGATCGATGCCAACCGCGTGCCACGGAATCTCAGCCCCAGGGGCGAGCCGCGGCTGGGCAAGCGGGGCTTGTATGGCGCAATGGGCGGACGCGCCCCAGGCGAGTTCGAGCATGCGCTGTTGTGGGTGCTCAACCTCGCCGATGGCACCCGTGACCTGGTCGCGATCGCGTCTCGCTCGGGGCTGCCATTCGATCTGATCGAGCAGGCGGCGGCCGAACTGCAGCGCGCCGGCCTGCTGGCGACGACAGAACACGCTTTCACCCGCACCACGGAGTCGACCTCATGAAGGTGGTGCTGTTCTGCGGCGGACTGGGCACGCGGCTGCGCGAGCACTCCGATACCATCCCCAAGCCGCTGGTCAGCGTCGGCTATCGTCCGATCCTGTGGCACCTGATGCGCTACTACGCGCACTATGGCCACAAGGACTTCATCCTCTGCCTGGGCTACCGCGGCGACCTGATCCGCCAGTACTTCCTGGAGTACAAGGAGTGCATGTCGAACGACTTCGTGCTCTCCGATGGCGGCAGGAAGATCGAGTTGCTGGGCAACGACCTGGACGACTGGCGGATCACTTTCGTCGATACCGGCCTGCACGCCAACCTCGGGCAGCGCCTGTTGCGCGTGCGCAGCTTCCTGGAAGGCGAGACCGAATTCCTCGCCAACTACGCCGACGGGCTCAGCGACCTGCCACTGGATCGCCACATCGAGGACTTTCGTCGACGCCAGGTGACCGCGAGCTTCGTCGCGGTCAGGACGCCGCAGAGCCTTCACGCGGTGCACGCCGATGACGAAGGACTGGTCACGGCCTTCGGCGAGATCGGCAAGTCGGAGTTCTGGATCAACGCGGGCTTCTTCTGCCTTCGCTCCGGAATCTTCGACGTGATCGAGGAAGGCGACGAGCTGGTCGAAGCACCGTTCCAGCGCCTGATCGCCCGGCGCCAGCTGTCGGTCTACCGGCACCATGGCTTCTGGCAGTCGATGGACACCCTGAAGGACAAGATCACGCTGGACCGGATGGAAGCACGGGGTGACTGCCCGTGGATGGTCTGGCAGCGCTGATCGGGGCGAACACGATGTTGCCCCTTCAGTTCGGCCTCGATCGCAAGCACCTGAGCGTTCTGTGCCTCGGCGCGCATCCGGACGACATCGAAATCGGGGCCGCTGCAACCTTGCTGCGCTGGATGTCGGAATACGAGCGGATCGACGTCACATGGGTGGTGATGTGCGCCCATGGCGAGCGTGCCAACGAGGCTCGCCGAAGCGTGAAGGCGCTTCTGCGGCGCGCGACGCACGTCGAACTTGCGATGGGCGACTTCGAAGACGCGCAGTTGCCGGCCGATTTTGCCCGCGCAAGGAGCTTCGTGCGCAGCCTCCACGCCTGTACCCGGCCGGACGTCATCCTCACGCATCGCCTGGAGGATCGCCACCAGGACCATCGCCTGGTCGCGGAGTTGACCTGGCAGACCTGGCGTGATCACCTCATCCTCGAATACGAGATTCCGAAGTACGAGGGTGACCTCGGCCAGCCGAACGTGTACGTACCCGTGTCGCGCCCGATTGCAAGCCGCAAGGCGAGGTTGCTCCAGGCCCATTTCGGCAGCCAGCGCTCGAAAGACTGGTTCACGGAGGACACTTTCCTGGGCCTGATGCGCCTTCGGGGCCTCGAATGTCGCGCCGACAGCGGCCTGGCCGAAGCGTTCGTTGTCCGCAAACTGGTGTTGTAGGCGTCACCACATGCGCACCCTCCGATCACCCGACACCCAGGCCCTGCGCCGCCGCGCCCACGAACTGATCCCCGGCGGCGCCCACACCTACGCCAAGGGAGACGACCAGTTCCCGGAACAAGCGCCGGCATTCATCGCGCGCGGTGCCGGTTGCCACGTCTGGGATACCGATGGCCACGAGTTCATCGAGTACGGAATGGGACTTCGGGCCGTCACCCTTGGCCACGGCTTCCCGCCGGTCGTTGAAGCCGTTACGCGGCAACTGCGCGACGGCACGAACTTCACGCGCCCGTCTCCGCTCGAGTTGCAGTGTGCCGAGTTGATCCAGTCGATCGTTCCGTCAGCGGAGATGGTGAAGTTCTGCAAGGACGGCTCGCACGCCGTCGACGGTGCGGTTCGGCTGGCACGCGCGCACACCGGGCGCGACAGGGTGGCAATCTGCTCCGATCACCCCTTCTTCTCGACCAGCGACTGGTTCATCGGCACGACTGAGATGAACGCGGGCATTCCGGAAGTCGTCCGTCGACAGATAGTCAGGTTCCGCTACAACGACCTGGCGAGTCTCGAAGCGCTGTTCGCCGAGCACCCGGGCGAGATCGCCTGCGTGGTCATGGAACCGGCCCGTACCGAGGAACCGTTGCCTCGCTATCTGGAGCAGTTGAAGGCGCTCACCCACGCGAACGGCGCGGTGCTGGTGTTCGACGAGATGATCACCGGCTTTCGCTGGCACCTGCGGGGCGCGCAGCACGTCTACGGAGTCACGGCCGACCTTTGCGCCTTCGGCAAGGCACTCGCCAACGGCTTCTCGGTATCGGCACTGGCAGGCCGACACGAATTGATGCGGCTCGGCGGGTTCGACCACGACCGCGAGCGCGTATTCCTGCTTTCCACGACGCATGGTGCCGAGACGCACCAACTCGCCGCAGCGATCGCCACGATGCAGTTCTATCGCGACCATCCGGTCGTCGAGACGCTGTATGCGCGCGGCGCGCAACTTCGCGAGGGGGTTGCAGCAGCGGTGGCGCAGTGTGGTCTCGCGGCCCACGTCGAGTTGCTCGGTCGCGACTGCAACCTGCTCTTTGCGACCCGCGACGCCGACAGGCAACCGAGCCAGGTCTTCAGGACGATCTTCATGCAGGAGATGCTGCAGCGGGGCGTCATCGCCCCATCGTTCGTCGTCAGCTACTCGCACAGCGAGGATGACATCGAACGGACCGTGTCAGCGGCTGCCGAGGCCCTGCGGACCTATCGACGTGCACTCGAAGAGGGACCCGAAAAATACCTCCGGGGTCGGCCGGTGAAGCCGGTGTTCAGACGCCATGCATAGCCCCGCGCAAACAACAAGCTCGACCCCGGCGCCCGGCCGCCGGATCGGCGAGCGCCCGGGCCGTTACACCCTGCTGCTCGACCTGCTCTTCATGCTGACCTGGCGGGAGATCACGATCAAGTACAAACAGTCGCTGATGGGCTTCTTCTGGGCGATCCTGATGCCTTGCCTGATCGTCGCAGCGGGCTTGCTGGTTCGCGTCGGCATGTCCCGGATGTCGGGTGCCCCGCTGGAGATCGAGCACATTGCCGGCATCATGGTCAAGTCGCTTCCCTGGGCATTCGTGGTGAGTGCGCTGCGCTTCTCTTCGATCAGCCTCATCGCGAACAGCAATCTGGTGACGCGAGCCAATTGCCCGCGGATCGTATTTCCGCTCGCGTCGATCCTCTCCGCGCTGTTCGACCTCGCAATTGCCTCCCTGCCGCTGATCGTGATCCTCGCCTTCCTTGGCACCCCGCTCACCCTGCAACTCTTCTGGGTCCTGCCTCTGCTGGCACTGCTCGCCGTGCTGGTGGCCGGCCTGGGCATCATCCTGGCGACCGGCAATCTCTTCTATCGGGACGTCAAGTACATCGTCGAAGTCCTGCTGACCTTCGCGATCTTCTTCACCCCGGTGTTCTACGAGGCCGAGATGTTCGGCGACTGGAGAACCTGGATCCTGCTGAACCCGGCTGCGCCGATCCTGGAGGGGCTTTATTCGACGACTGTGCTCGGCCGTGCGCCGGACCTTCCCTGGCTCGCCTACAGTGCAGCTGTCACGCTGGTGCTGGCCAGCGGCGCCTGGTTGCTGTTTCGCAGGTACGAACCGTCCTTTGCCGACCGGATCTGATGCATGAGCAACGTCGCCATCCGGTTCAGCAAGGTATCCAAGCGCTTCCGTCGTGGAGAACTGCACAATTCACTGCGCGACCTGATCCCTGCGCTGGTGCGCCGCACGCTCGGCCGCAGCAGTGCCGCACCGGAGGAGGTGCGCGACTTCTGGGTCCTTCGTGACATCGACCTGCAAGTACCGCACGGCGAGACGCTCGGCGTGATCGGTCACAACGGCGCGGGCAAGAGTACGATGCTCAAGCACCTCGCGGGCATCATGACGCCAACGCTGGGCAGCATCGAGGTCGATGGCCGCCTCTCCGCGCTGATCGAGGTCGGTGCGGGGTTCCACCCCGACCTGACCGGCCGCGATAACGTCTTCCTCAGCGGCGTGATCCTGGGGATGAGCCGGTCGGAGGTTGCGCGCAAATTCGACATGATCGTGGAGTTCTCGGGCCTGGCGCCGTTCATCGACACCCCGGTCAAGCGCTATTCCTCGGGCATGTTCGCGCGCCTGGGTTTTGCGGTGGCCGCCCACCTCGACCCGGACATCCTGGTCATCGACGAAGTGCTGAGCGTCGGCGACTATGTCTTCCAGCAGAAAAGCCTGCAGAAGATGCGCGAGATTGCCAGGGGTGGCGCAACCGTTGTGTTCGTCTCCCACAACCTGAAGGCCGTCTCCGATCTGTGCCGCCGCACGATCCTCCTCGATCACGGAACCATCGTCGCCGACGGAGCCACCGGCACGGTAATTCAAACGTACCTGGCACGCGAACGCGGCAAGTCCGATCGACCCCGAGACTCCGCCGTGCAGATTGACGAGGTATCGCTGTGCCGGCGGGCAGACCCGGTGTTCACCTTCCAGCCCGGCGAGAGCGCGAGCGTTCTGGTGACTTTCAGCGCGCGCCTCGCCACCCCGAGGGTCGCCGTAGTCCTCGACATACTGGATGAAGGACTCGACGTCGTCTTCAACACATCCAGCGAACGTCTTGGCACACCGGCGATCGACCTGGCGGCAGGGCAACGCGGCACCCTTGCGTTCGATCTCACGATGCATCTGGCTCCAGGGACATATCACATCGCCGTATACCTTTATCGATACGACATCGAGCGTGAACTCGACCGCATCATGCCGGCAGCCAGCTTCTTCATCGAGTCCGACCGGGACGTGCGCGGCGCTGCGAATCTTTATCCGACAGTGCGGGCAGCGTAGGATCCGATGACGTCGCATCCCCTCACCCCCCCTGCATCATATCGTGGACTTGCTGTCGGCGAACCGCACGAGGCCACTCGCCCAAGGTCGACATGGTTGCTGACGATTCCCTGGGAGTTGCGAGAGATCGGCGGCGTGAATCAGGTGGTGCAGAATCTCTTCGACATCATGGAACCGGTTCTGGGGCACAGGGCGCTTCTGCTTGTCAATGATTGGGGAACCACGCGCCCCGTCTTTGACGAGGTCGACGGCCGCCGGACCGTCCACATGACCGTGCGAAGCCCGGATGTCAGCAGCCAACCGGTGAGAAACGGTATCGCCTATCTTGTCGCTTTGCCAGAATTACTTCTTCGGCTTCGGCGTCTGATTGCGACGGAATGCATCACCTGCATAAACGTGCACTATCCAGGACTGGACGCGCTCACGTGGCTGATGGCTCGGCGATTCAACAAGCCATCTCCCGTCCTCATGCTCTCGTTTCATGGAACGGATGTCCACCAAGCCATTGCCGCCCGTGGCATGGTCAGGCGCCTGTGGTCCATTTTGTTGAAACGCGCTGACCACATCGTCGTGTGCTCGGAGGATCTCCGGGCCACCCTCCTCGCGTCGTTCGGCAACGCCGCCGCGCACACGACAGTGGTCAACAACGGCGTCGATCCGACGCGCGTCATGGCACATGCTCGCGCAGATCCGGGGATCGACCTGCCCCGGGAGTTCATCTTGTCACTGGCCACGATTGAGCGAAAGAAGGGACTCGACACGCTCATTCGATCCTTCTCACAAATCGCGCCTCGCTTTGCAGAACTCGCGTTGGTTATCGCAGGTCGAGTCGCCGAACCCGAGTACCTTGCCGAACTCCACCGATTGAGAATGAGTCTGCCGGGTGCCGATCGCATTCACATCCTGCCTGCGCTCCCGCACGAGGCGGCAATGAGCGCGCTGGCGCGCTCGCGTGCGCTCGTATTGGCATCACGGCAAGAGCCGTTCGGAATCGTGATTCTGGAGGCAGCGGTGCTCGGGATTCCGGTCGTCGCGACAACGGCATGCGGCGCAGTTGGTTTGCTGGGCGATTGCCTGTCGAAAGTGCCATCCGATGACGTGCCGGCGCTCGCATCCAGCCTCGAGCGTCTGATGACCGATGAGGATCTGGCGGCGGATCTCGCCCACGCCCTGAAAGGTCGCGTTCTGGCCGAGTTCACCTGGGCACGAGTCGCCACGAGGTATACGTTCCCTGACATTGCAACCCCGAAGCCACCGATTGCCGGACACCGCCAGGAAGGTGAGTCGAGCCAGTGATGGAACCGCTCGTCAGCGTGGTCACGCCTTTCTACAATTCGCGGACCTATCTTGCGGAATGCATCGAGAGTGTTCGGCGCCAGCGATTCGGCCGATGGGAGTACGTGCTCGTCGATAACGCGAGCACGGACGGATCCGGCGAGATCGCGCAGCGCTTTGCAAGCGTCGATTCCCGCGTGCGCGTCGTCCAATGCGATGATCACCTGCCGCAGGTTCCAAACTACAATCGCGCCCTGGGCCTGATCTCCTCCGCGAGCAAGTACGTCAAGGTCGTCGAGGCCGACAATTGGCTATTCCCGGGATGCCTCGAGGAAATGGTCGCGCTGGACCTCGCCTACATCCAGCGCGCTTCGTTCATGA
>CAZXLV010000046.1:0-15056 GCA_964641405.1 uncultured Limnobacter sp.
ATAGCGCCGGCGGGCCGCCGCTTATCCTGCGATCGATCGGTGATCGGTTCCACCAAACTGGCTCCCGGGAATTCATCACAGGAGCCAGGTCATGGCCCAGATCATCAATACCAACCTCGCGTCGCTGAACGCCCAGCGCAACGTCAGCGCGACCAACAGCCAGCTCACGCAGGCGGTGCAGCGGCTCTCCTCGGGGCTGCGGGTGAACAGTGCCAAGGACGACGCGGCGGGCCTGGCCATCGCCGAGCGCATGAACACGCAGGCACGCGGCATGACGGTGGCGATCCGCAACGCCAACGACGGCATCTCGCTGGCGCAGACCGCCGAAGGCGCCCTGGGCAAGGTCGGCGACATGATGCAGCGCATGCGCGAACTCGCGGTGCAGGCGCTCAACGCCACCAACGGGGCGCCCGACCGCGCCAACCTCGATGCCGAATACCAGCAGCTGGCGCAGGAAGTCACCCGCACGCTGACCAACACGCGCTTCAACGGCAGCCCGATCCTCGCCACCGGCGGCACGCAGGTGTTCCAGGTCGGCGCCAACGTCGGCGAGACGATCACCGTCGCCACCGGCAACATCGCGGCCAACGCCTCGATCGGCGCGGTTACCGCCGGAAGCATCACCACGGTGGCGCTGGGCAACCAGGCGCTCACCGACATCGATGCCGCGCTCAACGCACTGAACAACGAGCGCGCGCTCTACGGGGCGGTGCAAAACCGCTTCGAAGCGGTGATCGCCAACCTGCAGGTGGGGGTGGAGAACCAGACTGCCGCGCGCAGCCGCATCATGGACGCCGACTTCGCCGCCGAAACCGCTGCGCTCACCCGCGCGCAGATCCTGCAGCAGGCGGGCACGGCCATGCTGGCGCAGGCGAACCAGATTCCGAACACGGTGCTGCAGTTGCTGCGCGGTTGAGCGCAGCCGGGACGACGCCGCTCAAGTTCACGGCGCCGGCGCCGAAGACCAGTCACCGGGCGAACCGGGGCACAGTCCCGGTTGCCTCCTGCATTCCAGCGGAGAAGGCGCATGGCCAGCATCGGCGCGATGGGCAGCATCGACGTCAACGGCATCGTGTCGCAACTGATGCAGATCGAGCGGCAGCCGCTGCAGACGATCCAGGCCACGATGGCCGGCATCCAGACGCGCTTGTCGGCCTTCGGCAAGCTGCAGTCGGCGCTGGCCTCGTTCCAGGACGCCGCCCGCGCGCTCACGCGCACCGACACCTGGCAGGCGGCCAGCGCCACCAGTACCGATGAGACATCCGTGCTGGCGACCGCCGGCAGCGGTGCAATTGCCGGCGGCTACACCATCGAAGTGGCGCAATTGGCGCAGCGCCAGACCCTGGCCAGCACAGCGTTTGCCGATAGCGCTGCCGTGATCGGCGGCGGCACCCTGCGCATCCGCATGGGCACGCTCGATGCCGCCGGCACCGCCTTCACGCCCGATGTAGCACGCCCCGAGTCGGCCATCACGATTGCCGCCGGTGCCACCCTGGCCGACGTGCGCGATGCGATCAATGCGGCCGGCGCCGGCATCACCGCCTCGCTGGTCGCCGACGGCACTGGCCAGCGCCTGATGCTGCGCAGCGCCGAGACCGGCGCCATGCAGGCCTTCAGCATCGCGGTGGACGACGACGATGGTGGCCACAGCGACGCCAGCGGCCTGTCGGGGCTCGCCTTCGACCCGGCTGCGGGCGCTGGTGCCGGACGCAACCTGCAGCAGACCCAGTCGGCGCAGGACGCCCGGGTCAGCGTCAACGGCCTGCAGGTGAGCGCCCAGGGCAACCGCCTGATCGGCGTGGTCGAGAACGTGACTGTCGAGTTGCGTCGTGTCACCAGCGCACCGGTCGAGGTGAACGTGAGCAGCGACGCCGAAGCCTTGCGCGGCTCGCTGGATGCCTTCGTCAAGAGCTACAACGACCTGAACAAGCTCATCGCCGACCAGACCCGCTACGACCCGGCCAGCAAGACCGCCGGGCCGCTGCAGGGCAACCAGACCGCGTTGCGGGCGCAGGCGCAAATGCGCGAGATCCTGCGCGCGACCGTCGGCACCGGCACGCCCAACAGCCTGAATGCGGCCGGAATCGAATTGCAGCGCGACGGATCGCTCGCCATCGTCGACGGCCGCGCCAAGGCGGCGCTCGCCAATCCCGCGGCACTGCAGGCGCTGTTCGCCGCCCGCGGCGCCACGCCGGCCGAAGACGGGCTGGCACGCCGGCTGGTCGCCAAGCTGGGCGACCTGCTGGGCGGCGACGGGCCGATGGTCGGCGCCACCGACTCGCTGCGCGCGCGCGAGCGATCGATGCAACAGCAGCAGGAGCGCCTGGAGTCGCGGCTCTCCGAAGTGCAGAAGCGGCTGCTGCGCCAGTACACCGCGCTCGACGCGAACCTGTCGCGCATCACCGGGGCATTCGCCGGCATCCAGGGCTTGCTGAACTCGAACCAGAATTCGAACCAGAACTCGAACAACTGAGGTGCGCAGCCACGGCGCTGTCGGCAACTTCCGTGGTCAGGCTCAAGAGCGCCCACCGATGGCCGATAAGAAAGTCATCGGTTCCCCACAGGTCGTCGCGCCATGTTCGCCAAGCCCCGCAATGCCGCCAACTCGTATCACAGCGTCGCCATCGAGACCTCGGTTGCCCAGGCCGATCCCCACGCGCTGATCGGCATGCTCTACGACGCGGCGATCACCTCGGTGGGCCAGGCACGCAGCGCGCTGCGCGAAGGCGATATCGCGGGCCGCGGCGAGGCCACCAGCCGCGCGCTGCGCATCCTCGAAGAGGGCCTGAAGGCGGCGCTCGATCCGCGCGGCGGCGACATCGCCGCAAACCTGCAGGCGCTCTACGAATACATGACCGGACGGCTGCTGTCGGCCAACCTCGCCGGCGACGACCGGCCTTACGTCGAGGTCGCTGCCATGCTCAAGCAACTGCGTGAAGCCTGGCAGGGCATCGCGGCACAGGCACGCGCTGCGCTCGTGCCCGCCTGAATGCCCGGCTGCTCCCCTCCTTCCACCTGAAGCCCCGATGCACGTCCAACCCGCCAGTCCAGGCTCCTTGCTGCTCGATCACTACCGCGAGATCGAATGCGCTGCCGCACGCATGCTCGAGGCCGCGCTCGACGACGACTGGCCGCGCGTAGCGCGCATCGAGCGCGCCATCCGCGAACTGGCCGACCGGCTGCAGGCGGCTGCCGAACATTGCGAACTGCGCGGCGACGAGCGCCGTGAACGGCTGCGCATCGTCAAGCGCCTGCTCTTGCTCGATGCCGAGGTGCGCCGCCTGGCGGATCCCTCCCTGCACCGGCTGGAGGCGCTGCTGCGCCCCCGGTCCAACCCGGGGGCCATACGCGCCAGCCACGCTTGACAGGGCCGCGGCAAGCGAAAATGATGCGTCGAATCGCGCCCGCACCATGTCGAGCCCCCGACCCGCCGCCATCCATCCCGACCCTGCCGGTACCCTGGCTGCGGCGTTTCTCATCCAGGGCCGCCTGGCCGTGCGGGCGGTGCTGCGGGAGTTGATGTCACGCCGGGTGCCGGTAACCCTGTATCCCGACCAGCGGCTCGATGAATTCGCGGTGGCACGGGTGCTGCGGGTGAGCGACGACGAGGTCGAGTTCGACCTCGGCGACCAGGCGCCGCTGGCCCGCATCCTGTCGCATGCGCAGAGCGTGAGCGGCGTCTCGTTCCCCGGCCAGGTCAAGACGCAGTTGCGGCTCGAACGGTTCGAACTGCTGCTCGCATCCGGGGGCTACCTGCTGCGCGCAGCGGTGCCCGAGGCGCTGTACCGGCTGCAGCGCCGCGATGCGTTCCGGGTGACGCCGCCGTCCGCCGACGACGCCCGCTGCGTGCGCCGGGTGGCACCCGAAGGCGAGGTGCACTATGCGCTGCTCGACCTGAGCGCCGGTGGCCTGTCGGTGCGAACCCCGGCGGAGGTGTCGGCACCGGCCTTGCGCACGGTGTGGCCGCACAGCCGCATCGAAACGGTGACCGGACGCACGATTCCCTGCGACCTGCTGGTGTGCCGCGTGGCCGAGGATCCCGACGACAGCGGCACGCACCGCATCGGGCTGGCGTTCAACGCCGTGCCCAGCGAGGTGATGCGCCAGATCCAGTTGTACGTGCTCGAGATCGAAAAGCGCTCGCGACCGGCCTGATCGCGCGCCGTAGCGCGCGGCCGCTCAGACCGGCATGTTCATGATGTCGGTGTAGGCCGCCACCAGCCGGTTGCGCACGGTGAGCGCCGCCTGGAAGCCGATCTGTGCGCTTTGCATCGCCATCATCGTCTGTTCCAGGCTCACCTGGCCGGTGCCGAGCTGGAACTGCCGCTGCATCGACGCGCTGTCGTCCTGCAGCCGGCTGACCGTCTGCAGGGCACTGTCGAGCGCACTCGCGAAGCCGCTCGGCCCGCTTGTGCCCGACGCAGCCTGGCCGCGCCCCGGCGCCGCAACCGCGGAGCCCGCCGCGGCAAGTCCGGGTGCGCCGGTGATCGGAAAGCGTACGTCCATGATGGCCTCCTTGGAGCGGATCGGCATGGCGGCGGGCCCGAGGCCGGGTCCGCCGCGTGCAGGCGACAGCGGCATCTTCGCGCAGGCCGGGACCGCCCAAGCGCGAAATAGCGGCATCCAGCCCCGTTAATTGCGCGATCCGCTGGCAGCCGATTTACGAATAATCGGCTGCATGAACCCGACCGCTCCCACCCTGCCGGCGCCAGTCGCCGCATTCGGCGGCTTGGCCGCCATCCCGGCCCGCAGCAAGCTGCTGGCCCTCGCCGGGCTGGCCGCCCTGATCGCCATTGTCGCGGCCTCCGTGCTGTGGTCGCGCCAGCCCGACTACCGCGTGCTGTTCAGCAACCTGTCCGACAAGGACGGCGGCTCGGTGATCGCATCGCTCACCCAGATGAACGTCCCCTACCGCTTCGCTCCCGGCGGCGCGGCGATCCTGGTCCCCGAAGACCGGGTGCACGATGCCCGCCTGAAGCTGGCTTCGCAAGGCCTGCCGCGGGGGGGCACGGTGGGCTTCGAACTGATGGAGAACCAGAAGTTCGGCGTCACCCAGTTCCAGGAGCGCCTGAACTTCCAGCGCGGCCTCGAAGGCGAGCTGGCGCGCTCCATCCAGTCCCTGGCCGCGGTGCAGAGCGCGCGCGTGCACCTGGCGCTGCCGGCGCAGAACGGCTTCCTGCGCGAGCGGCAAAAGCCCTCCGCTTCGGTGTTGCTGAGCCTGCACCCCGGGCGCACGCTGGATCGCTCGCAAGTCGCCGGCATCGTGCACCTGGTGGCCTCTTCGGTGCCGGAACTGGCACCCGGGCAGGTGAGCGTGATCGACCAGACCGGCGCGCTGCTGTCGGCCGACGGCGAAAGCCTCGCCAACGGGATGGACGCCTCGCAACTGAACTACGTTCACCGGATGGAGGCCGGATACAGCCAGCGGGTGCTCGACCTCCTCGAACCGATCGTGGGCGCCGGCAACGTGCGCGCGCAGATCAGCGCCGACATCGACTTCACGCAAAGCGAATCGACCGCCGAGCAGTACCGGCCCAACCAGGGCGCCGAACCGGCCGCGGTGCGCAGCCAGCAGGTGCTCGAGTCCGGCGCACACGATGCCGCCACCGCGCAGGGCGTACCCGGTGCGCTGTCGAACCAGCCGCCCGCCCCGGCGACCGCACCGGTCAACGGACCGGCCCAGCCCACTCATGCGGCGGCGGCCAGCGCGCAGGGTGCAGCCAATGGCGGGCGACGCGAGGCGGTGACCAATTACGAAGTCGACAAGACGGTGCGCGTCACGCGCAACGCCAGCGGCACCATCAAGCGCCTGAGCGCCGCCGTGCTGGTGAACCATCGACGCAGCGTCGACGCCGAAGGCAAGGTGACGCTGACGGCACTCGCTCCGGCCGAACTGGAGAACATCCATTCGCTGGTGCGCGAAGCGATCGGCTTCAATCGCGAGCGTGGCGATTCGATCAACGTGGTGAACGCGCCGTTCACGCAGATCGAGGCACCCCGCGAGGTGGCCCTGCCGGCCTGGCAGCAACCGGAAAACATCGCACTGGCGCGCGAACTCGGCAAGCAGGGCTTGCTGGTCGTGCTGGCCCTGATCGTGATCTTCACGCTGATCCGCCCGGTGCTGAAGGCGTTTGCCCGGCCCAGGGGCGCGACCGGCGCGCGGCTGGCCGCGCAGGTCGATGATCCCTTGCAGCTTCCCGAGCCGGGCACGACGCCGCCCGCCGTGGCGCCGGTGCGCCAGGAGGAGATCCTGAGGATCGCGCGCGAGAATCCGGCCGCAGTCGCCAGCGTGGTGCGCAACTGGGTCGGCGGCACAGCCAGGGGAAGCTGATTCCATGAACGACGAAGGCCTGCTCGACAGCGCGATCCTGCTGATGGCGCTTGGCGAAGACGCTGCCGCCGAAGTGTTCCGCCACCTCGGGCCGAAGGAAGTCCACCGGCTCGGCGAAACGATGGCGCGCACGCGCACCACCAGCCGCGAGAAATTCGACCTGGTGCTGAACCGGTTCCATGCCGATGCCGGCGGCCTGAACACGCTGGTCGATGACAGCGATGCCTACCTGAGGTCGGTGCTGCGCCGCGCACTGGGCGAAGAGCGCGCCGGCCTGCTGATCGGGCGCATCCTGCGCGACGGCGATGCCTCGGGGATCGAAAACCTGAAGTGGATGGATCCGCAGGCGGTCGCCGAACTGATCCGCAACGAGCACCCGCAGATCATCGCATCGATCCTGGTGCACCTGGAGCGCGACCAGGCCGGCGCCGCACTGCTGCGCTTCGACGAGGCGCTACGCAACGACGTGATGCTGCGCATCGCCACGCTCGACGGCATCCAGCCCGAAGCCCTGCGCGAACTCGACGAAGTGCTGGCACGCGTACTCTCCGGCGGCGAGACCCGCGCGCGCGCGCGGCTCGGCGGCAGCAAGGCTGCTGCCGAGATCCTGGCCGGTTTCGGCACCACGGCCGAGACCGGTGCGCTCGATGCCATCCGCGAACTCGACCCCGAACTGGCCCAGGAAATCGCCGATTGCATGTTCACCTTCGAAGACCTGGGCGGCCTCGATGACCGCGCGATCCAGTTGCTGCTGCGCGAGATCCAGGCCGAATCGCTGGTCATCGCCCTGAAGGGGGTGGACGCCGCGCTGCGCGAGCGCATCTTCGGCAACATGAGCCAGCGCGCCGCCGAGACCCTGCGCGAGGATCTCGACGCCAAGGGCCCGGTGCGACTCTCGGAAGTCGAGGCTGAACAGAAGGAAATCCTGAAGGTGGTGCGCCGTCTTGCCGACGAAGGACAACTGGCCATCGGCGGCGGGGGCGAGAATGCTTTCGTCTGAACGCACGCGCGAGCGCGGCGCCAACCGCATCATCGCCGCCGAGCAGTTGTCGGGCGTGCTCCCCTTCACGCTCGACGAACTCACGCGCGAACGCGGCGACAGCAGCACGCGACGGGCCCTGTTTCCCGACTTCGGCGTCGCCCCGGGCGGCGATGCCGACCAGGCAGCGGGCGCGCCCGTGCCGGGGATGCCATTCTCCCGCTTCGACTCGGGCCCTGGCTCCGATCCGATCGAACAACAGGGCTTCGAAGCCGGCTATCGCGCCGGACGCGACGCCGGCTTTGCCGAGGGCATGAAGCGCGGCTTCGAGGCTGGCGGCGCGCAGGCCAACCGCGCCCACGCCCTGGCCGAGGCACAGGCCGGAGTGACGCTGGCGAAGCGCGTCGAGGTGTTGTGCGAGAGCCTGGCCGCACGCTTCGAGCAGGTCGAGCGCGAAGCGGCCGACGAAGTGGTCGAACTTGCAGTGGAGATCGCCCGCCAGGCGCTGCGCGCCACGCCGGCGATGCGCCCCGAAGCGATCATTCCGGTGGTGCAGGAGGCGCTGGCGAGTCTTTTCGACGAGCGGGTGCGCATGCGCCTGCTGCTCCATCCGCGCGACGCCGAACTGGTGCGCAGCGAACTGGGCGAGCGCCTGCTGGTGCGCGGCTGCGAAATCGTGGCCGACCACTCGATCACCCCCGGTGGTTGCCGCATCGACACGCCGCGCGCCAGTGTCGATGCCACCGTGGAAACCCGCTGGCGGCGTACCCTGGCCGCCATCGGCCGCCTCGACGACGGTACGCTCGCAGCTTCGCCGGGAGCCGAGCCGTGAGCGCGCCGACGCCGTGGCGCGCGCTGTTCGACAACCAGCGCGCGATGCTGCAATCCGCCGCACCGATCGCGGTGCACGGGCAATTGGTGCGAGCCGCCGGCCTGGTGCTCGAATGCTCCGGGTTGCGACTGCCGGTCGGCAGCCTGTGCACGGTGTCGCAGCAGGACGGCAGTGCCGGACAAGTCGGCGGCGAGTCGCGCATCGAAGCCGAGGTGGTGGGTTTCGCGGATGGGCGACTGTTCCTGATGCCTACCGGCGAGACCCTCGGACTGTCGCCGGGCGCCCGGGTCACGCCCATCGAGGTGGCGGTGCGCGCGCCTCGACTGGACCTGCCCGCCCACCCCTGGCGGCGCGCCACCGACCGCATGCGCCAGTTGCCGATCGGCGACGGCCTGCTCGGGCGCGTCGTCGATGCCAGCGGTGCGCCACTGGATGGTCGCGGCATGCTGGCCGGGGTCCAGCCGGGTCCGGTGAACGGACGACCGATCAATGCGATGGAGCGTGCCCCGATCCGCCAGCCGCTGGACACCGGGGTGCGTGCCATCAATGCCATGCTCACCGTCGGTCGTGGCCAGCGCCTCGGCCTGTTCGCCGGCGCGGGCGTGGGCAAGAGCGTGCTGCTGGGAATGATGGCGCGCTATACCTCGGCCGACGTGATCGTGGTGGGACTGATCGGCGAGCGCGGCCGTGAGGTCAAGGAGTTCATCGACGACATCCTCGGCGAGGCGGGCCTGCAGCGCGCCGTGGTGATCGCCGCGCCGAGCGATGCGCCGCCGCTGGCGCGCCTGCAGGGCGCGGTCTACGCAACCGCCGTGGCCGAGCACTTCCGCGATCGCGGCAAGCACGTGCTGCTGCTGATGGATTCGCTCACCCGTTACGCGATGGCGGCGCGTGAAGTGGCACTGGCGATCGGCGAACCGCCCGCCACCAAGGGATATCCGCCCTCGGTGTTCGCGCGCCTGCCGTCGCTGATCGAACGCACCGGCAACGGGTTGAACGACTGCGGTTCGATCACCGCCTTCTACACGGTGCTGGTCGAGGGCGACGACCAGCACGACCCGGTGGCCGACGCCGCGCGCTCCTTCCTGGACGGCCACTTCGTGCTCTCGCGCGCGCTGGCCGATGCCGGGCACTATCCGGCCATCGACATCGAGCAATCGATCTCGCGCCTGATGAACAACGTGGCCACGCCGGCGCACATCGTCCAGGCGCGTCGACTGAAGTCGCTGTGGTCGCACTACCAGCGCAGCCGCGACCTGATTGCGGTGGGCGCCTACGTCGCCGGCAGCGATCCCGAGACCGACCTGGCGATTGCCCTGTTTCCCCAGATCCTGCGCTTCCTGCAGCAGGACCTGAACGATCGCTGCGACATCGACGCTGCGCGCCAGGCACTGGCGCGCCTGGTCATCGGAGCGGGCGGCGCCAGCGGCGCGGCGGCCGCCGGCATGCCCGGCGCCGGCGCGCCCAGGGACGCCGCGCCATGAAAGACCGGGCGCTCTACCAGTTGATCGAGCAGGCGCGCCGGGTGCGCGACGATGCCGCGCAACATGCCGCCGATGCGAGTCGTGACGTCGGCCGGGCGCAGCATACGCTCGACACGCTGGCGGAATACCTGCGCGAGCATTTCCATCGCAGTCGCGCGCGCGACCAGGTCGAACTGCCCTTGCTGGGCATCCGCGAGCGCTTCACCCGCAAGCTCGACCTGGCCATCGACGAGCAGACGCGCCAGCGCGACGACCTGCAGGAAACGGCGGCGCAGCGACACGAACAACTGATCGCGCGCCAGCGCCGCCTGCTCGCATTCGAGGCGCTGCTGGCGCGCCGCGAAGCAGCGCAACAGGCGAAGCGCGCACGCGCCGAGCAGCGCAACACGGACGAAATCGCGGCGCAGATACGGCAGCGTCGAACCCGGAAATCTCCCGATGAGCCCTGACCCCGCCCCGCGTAGCGCATCCATACCACGCACCGACCCGGCCCTGGCCGGCAACGGCAGCAGCCCTGCGACCCGGCATGGTCGCCCTCATGAAGCCGATGGCCGCCAGGGCGGCGCGGACCGCTTCGGTGCGCACATCGCGCTGGCACGTGATGCTGCCAGGCGCCAGCAGGCGCAGGCAGCGGGCCGTGAGACACCACCCGATGCCTCGGGCCGCGCCAATGCGTCCGGCCACCCGGCGGACAGGAGTCCGGCCAGCGACGCAGACGCGGCCGGATCCCCTGCCGAGCGCGCCCCGAGCGCCGGCAGCGCAGCCGATCGGTCCCCGGTCCCGGCTGGCGCCTCCCTGCGCACGCCGATCCCGGCACGCGTCCCCGGCGCGGTACCGGCAAGCGGTCGGGCCATCAAGCCCGGCCCGGCGAACCAGTCGGCCAGCGATGCGGGGATCGACTCGGCGATCAAGCTGGCGCCGACTTCGACAGCCAGGCCCCCGGTCGAATCGGTCACCGATTCCCCGGTCGATCGCGCAGCCGACGCCCCCGCGGCTACCGACTCCGATACCGTGGCCGATGCCCCGGCGGATACCGCCTCCGATACCGCAGCCGACAACACGGCGGATCACACCTGCGGGCCCTCGCCCGATCGCACGGCTGATTCGACGCCTGGCGGCGCAAGCGCTGTCGTGTCCACCTGCACCTCCGCGCTGCAGACGCGGCCGGCGGCCGATGCCTGGGCGGCGCCTGCCGATGCAGCACCCGACGGCGCGCCCACCGGCAACCCGGCGCTTGCGCCGGCCGTGCCGGCGACCGACGGCGCGGTTGCACCAGGCAGCACCCGGCGCACAGCCATCGCCACGAGCGAGCGCAGCGGCACCAGCGGACGTCGCGTCACGGTAGCCACCGCTGCCGCGGCGAGCGGCGGTGCTCCTGCCGGCACCTCCGGGGAGGCGGAGCAGGCTGCAGCGAGCGCGAACGACTCCGCGGCGCTGACAGGCAAGGCCACGGGCTCCCACGACGGATCCGGCACGCCGCGAGTTGCCGCGGGAGAGTTCGCCGCGCGACTCGCGCAGGCCGGTGCAGGCACTGGCCATGCGGCCGCGCCGGCGGCAACGTTGGCTGCCGGTGGCCCGGGCGCACCGGGCATGTACGCCACGGTACAGGCCGCCGGCGGCAACGTGCACGGCCTCACCCTGGCCACTCCGGTGCTGCAGGCGGGATTCACGGGGCAGTTCGCCGGGGAGGTCGCCTCATTGGCGCTCGCCGGCATCGAGCGCGCCGAGATCACGGTCCAACCGCGCGAACTCGGCCCGGTGCGCATCGAGCTGTCGCTCAGCGGCGAAACGGCGCGCATCGCCTTCTCGGCCGTTCATCCCGACACGCGCCACGCCATCGAGCAGTCACTGCCGGTGCTGAAGGACCTGCTCGGCACCCATGGCCTGCTGCTGTCGGATGCCAGCGTGTCGGATGGTCGAGGCGGCAACGGAGCCGGCGACCCCTCGCCATGGGCGCGCAACCAGGGCGGCGCCGGCGGGCAGGGACCACATGCCGCCAGGCACGGCAGCGAGACCTTTTCCGGCGCCGCAGGCGCAAGGGCACGGCGCGGCCTGCTCGACCTGTACGCCTGAACAGAGGCGCGAGTACGGCGCTTTTCCGGTGATCGAGGCGGGCCCGGGCTGCCGAGAATCGTCTCTGCAACGACTCGCACGAGTCGTGACGATTCTTCCAGGCAGGAGCCGCAATGTCGGACATGGCGCAGGTTGTCACCCCCATCACCGGATCGCGCCGCCGCTTGCCCCTGCTGATCCTTGCAGTGGTGCTGCTGGCTGCCGCGGGTGCCGCGGCCTGGTGGCTGAAGGCCGGCCCGGCCACCGACGATGAAGCAGCGACTGCCAGCACGCAGGCGCGCATCTTCGTGCCGCTCGAACAGTTCACGGTGAACCTGGCCGACGAAGGCGGCGAGCGCATCGCGCAGATTGCAGTCACGCTGGAAGTCGCCGACGACCGGCACGAAATCGCGATCAAGCGGCAAATGCCCGCGATCCGCAACACGATCCTGCTGCTGCTGTCCTCGCGCAAGTCGCAGGACCTGCTCACCACCACCGGCAAGCAGCAGTTGGCCGGACAGATCGCCGAGGCCATCGGCATCGAACTGGGCTGGCAGCCCGTGGCGGACGCCGACCCCGCTGCCGCCGACCGTGCCGCCAGGCCGCGGCGCGCGGCACCGACGCAGGCACGGCCGAATCCGGTCGCGGCGGTGCTGTTCTCGCACTTCATCATCCAGTAAGCAGCCATGAGCGGCGAATTCCTCTCGCAGGACGAAGTCGACGCGCTGCTCGAGGGCACGCAGGCGGACCAGGCCGGTACGCCGGCCGGCGCATCGGCCGCTGCCGACCAGGCGCAACCCTACGACCTGGCGCGCCAGCAACGCATCGAGCGCGGGCGCATGCCGGCGCTCGAGCGCATCCATGCACGCTTCGTGCGCGACCTGGGGGCCGCGCTGTCCGCCTTCGTGCGCAGGAAGGCGCTGGTCGGCGCCAGCGCCACTTGCGTGCAGCGCTACGACGATTTCCTGCGCCAGCCCGGCGCACCGGCCAGCTTCAACCTGCTGCAGGTCACGCCGCTGCGCGGCCGCGCGCTGCTGGTGTGCGAACCGCAGCTGGTGTACGCCCTGGTCGACGCCATGTTCGGCGGCGACGGCCGCGGCCAGGCGCAGCTCGGCGAGCGCGCCTTCTCGGCCACGGAACAGCGCATCGTCGAGCGGATGATCGGCGTGGTGTGCAACACCTACCGCAGCGCATGGGCCGGCATCTATCCGCTGGAACTGGAATTCCTGCGCTCGGAGTCGCAGGCACGCTTCGCCGACGTTGCCGCACCGGCCGCGATGGTGATCTCGCTGCGCCTCGACATCGATCTCGCGGGCGCCGGCGGCGCACTGCACCTGTGCATTCCGTGGGCGACGCTCGAACCGGTTCGCGAGGCCTTGCAGCCAGGCGAAGCGGCCGAACCGGCCGCCCCCGACCGTCGCTGGGTCGCGCGCCTGTCGCAGCAGATCAAGTCGGCCGAGGTGGAACTGGTTGCCGAACTGGGTCATGCGCGCGCCAGCGTGGCCGACCTGGTCGCCTTGAAGGCGGGCGACTTCATCGAACTCGACCTCGGCAAGACCTTGCTCGCAACGGTGGACAAGGTGCCGGTATTCGAGTGCCGCTACGGCATCTCGAACGGGCGCTACGCGATCAAGGTCCAGTCCTTTCTCACCGGCAACTCCGACAACCCCAAAGGAGCGATTCATGGCGACCGATAGCCCCGGCCTCGATGCGCCGGACCTGGCCGAGCGCAGTGCAGCCGCGCACGGCGAAGTACCAGGCGCGGCCGACGCGCTGGCCAGCGAAGTGGACGCCTCCAGCGTGGAAGGCGCGGGCGACGCCGCGCGGCTGTTCCCGACGCTCTCCGGTGGCGCGCAGGATGCACGCAACGACATCGACATGATCCTGGACATCCCGGTGCAGCTGACCGTGGAGCTGGGCCGCACGCGCATTCCGATCCGCCACATCCTGCAGCTGGCGCAGGGCTCGGTGATCGAACTCGATGCGCTCGCCGGCGAGCCGATGGACGTGCTGGTCAACGGTTGCCTGATTGCGCAGGGCGAGGTGGTGGTCGTGAACGACAAGTTCGGCATCCGCCTGACCGACATCGTCACGCCGTCGGAGCGCGTGCGCCGCCTCAATCGCGCCTGATCCGCAATGCCTTCGATCTGGTCGTCGCTGCTGGTATTCGTGCTGGTGCTCGGTGCCATTCCGCTCACCGCCTGGCTGATGCGCCGCGGCCAGTCGATCGGGGCGCGCACCGGCGGGCCGATCGGCGTGGTCAGCGCAGTCGCCGTCGGCACGCGCGAGCGCATCGCACTGGTGCGCGCCGATCGCAAATGGCTGGTGGTCGGGATCACGACGCAGGCGATCACGCTGCTCACCGAGCTCGACGAGGCTCCGGCGCTCGATACGGCCACGCCGCTCGCCGGGGCTGCACGGTTCTCCGACCTCTTGCGCAACCTGGGGCGCCATGATGCCAATGGCCGCTGAGCCGGCGCGCGCCGGCGCGCGCCGCAGCGTCACCCACCTGGCGCACGGCGCGCTGATGCTGGCGGCCCTTGCCGCACCGGCGGCCCTGCACGCGCAGGGCGTGCTGACCCTGAACACCGCCAGCGGCGCTGCCGGCACCACCTACTCGGTACCGGTGCAGACGCTGCTGATCTTCTCGGCCCTGTCGTTCCTGCCCGCCGTGCTGCTGTTGATGACCAGCTTCACGCGCATCGTCATCGTGCTCGCGCTGGTGCGCCAGGCGCTTGGCCTGCAGGCCAGTCCGCCCAACCAGGTGCTGGTCGGCATGGCGCTGTTCCTGACCTTCTTCGTGATGGGCCCGACGCTGGATCACATCTACGACGACGCCTACAAGCCCTTCTCGGAGCAACGCATGGAACTGCAGCAGGCACTCGAAGCGGGCAGCGTGCCGCTGCGCAGTTTCATGCTCAGGCAGACGCGCGAGAGCGACGTGGCGCTGTTTGCGCGCATCGGGCGCATCGACCCGGCCGTCACCGCGCAGGAGGTTCCGATGCGCGTGCTGATCCCGGCGTTCGTGATCAGCGAACTGAAGACCGCCTTCCAGATCGGCTTCATGGTGTTCGTGCCCTTCCTGCTGATCGACCTGATCGTGGCCAGCGTGCTGATGTCGATGGGCATGATGATGCTCTCGCCGGTGCTGGTGGCCCTGCCGTTCAAGCTGGTGCTGTTCGTGCTGGCCGACGGCTGGAACCTGCTGGTCGGTTCGCTGGTGTCCAGCTTCGGATGAAGCGATGAGCCCGGAAGCCGTCCTCACCTTCGGTCGCCACGGCCTCGAGACCCTGCTCGCGGTGGCCGCCCCGGTGCTGCTGGTGGCGCTGGCGGTCGGCTTGATCGTCAGCGTGCTGCAGGCGCTCACGCAGATCAACG
>CAZXLV010000047.1:0-14869 GCA_964641405.1 uncultured Limnobacter sp.
GAGAATCACCGAAGCGAACACGAAGTAGTGGCGCAGCGTGTCCCGGGCGCGCGCCGGCCGTCCGAGCGCGCGTCCGAGGTAGCGGGCCGAATCGGCGCGCGCCAGCGGTGTGCGCAACCAGAAATACAGCGCAATCGGCCCCAGCAGCACGCGCGCCACCGGCCGACCGACCAGCGTCGCGATACGGAACATCAGCTTCAGCAAGCCTGCGCTGCCGCGCTCGGGCCGCTCCTGCCATGCCGGTTTGGCACGCTTCGTCATCGATCGGAAGAAGCGCGCAACGCGCCGCTGGCCACCAGGACTTCACCGCAACGGCAATCGAACTTCAACCCGCCGGAGCCCACCTGCCAGGCCAACTCGAGGGTCGTGCCGGGAGGTACCGGAGCCACGAACTTGGTGAATCCGATCTGCACCGGATAGGCGTCGATCACACCCGTCGCGGCGAGGTGCGAGAGGATCAGTTCGAGCAGCTTGGCGCCGGGCACGATCGGATCACCCGGAAAGTGCCCCTCGAAATAGCGTGCCTGCCTGGGCATCTCGAGGCGGGCACTACCCGAAACCACGGTCATCTTCCAGGACGGCGCTCTCCGGTTCGAGCGCCAGCAACTGCAGGCGCTGGCGCGGCAGCTTGCCGGTGGCGTCGCGCGGCAAGACGTCCACCAGCACCAGCGGGCGCGGCAGGAACGCCGGATCGATGCGCTCGCGCAGGCAGGCCAGGATGTGCTCACGGCGCAGCGTCGGAGCGACGATGAAGGCGCTCACCCGTGCGGTGGCGCCTTCGCATTCGTCCGAGGCGAGGCAGGCCGCATCGAGCACGCCGTCGATCGACAGCAACTGGCGCTCGAGGAAGGCGAGCGAACTGCGCTTGCCGGCGATATTGATCATGTCGGCCGAGCGGCCGCGCAACATGAAGCGTCCGCCTGCGCATGCCTGGATGCGGTCCGACAGCGCGATGCGTCCTTCCACATAGCCCCCCTGGGCGAATGCCTGGCCGTTCGCGACGCCGATGTGCACGCCTTCCATCGGCTGCCATGCCTCGGCCTGGGTGGTACGGCGCGAAGCCAGCTGGCCGGCTTCCGTGCATCCGTAGATTTCCATCAGCGGCGCATCGAAGCGAGCCTCGGCGGCACGCGCCAGCGCGCGCGACAAGGCCGCAGTGGCGCTCAACACGAGATCGGCCCGGATCGGCGACCCGCCTGCCGCCAGCAACGCGCGCAGATGCACCGGTGTCGTCACCAGCAGCCGTGGCGGCGCCAGCCGCGCCAGCGCATCGAGCACATCGGCGGGAAAGAAGGGGCGATCCGCCGCCAGCACCGAACCCGACTGCAGCGCCAGCTGGACCGACGATTCGAAACCATACGAATGCTGCGACGGCACGGTCCCGAGAATCGACCAGCCCTGCCCGGCCTGCACGCCCAGGCGCTGCGCCTGGATGCGCGCGCTCGCCACGATCGTCCCCCAATTGCGCGGGTGTGCCTGCGCCTGCCCGGTGGAGCCGGAGGTGAACAGGATGGCCGCGATGCGGCCGGGCTCGAAGCAGGGAATTTCGTGCTGGCCGGGTGGTGCTGCGCGTTCGGGAAAACGCAGCAGCGGCAGCGGTGCCACCCGGATCGATTCATCGCTCAGGCAATACAGCCCCGGAAACTGCGTAGCCAGTTGCGCCAGCGTATGCGGCGCATGATTGTGCGGCAACACGCTGACCTGGCCGCGCAGCAGCGCCGCTCCCATCCCGACCGAAAAGGCATAGCGATCCTGGCAGCCGTTCAGCACGAAGCGCGCATCGGGCAGGTGCTCGGCCAGCGCGTACATGTCCGCCAGCAACTGGCGCAAGGCGATCGGCCGGCCGGCGCGGCAGGCAACGGGGTCGGCGGGGTGCCGGTGGGCGACGAAGGGAAGCAAGGGATGCAACCGGCTCGGGGCGGGAGCCGCACCATCAGCGCGTGCGATGCGCCTGGATGTGCCGAGCGAGGCTTCGCAGCGACGCGAAAATGTGCAGATTGTTTTCGTCGTCGGCGCGCAATTGCAGGCCGTAACGCTTCGAAACCACCAGTGCGATCTCCAGGATGTCGATCGAATCGAGGCCCAGTCCGTCCTCGTAGAGCGGCAGCGTTGCGTCGACGTCGTCGACGGCCAGGTCCAGGTTCAGAGCCTCGACGCACAGGGCGGCAAGCTCGCGCTCGAAGGCGGGATCGCCAGGCTGCTCATCCGTGGTCGGATTGCCGGTCGAAGTGGGTGTTACTGACACGTCCGTCATCATTACAGGGGTGGTCGAGCTTCGAATCGATCTGCGCCAGGGTACGAGGCGGGCCCCATCGGACGCTCATGCCGGGCTGACCGGATTGTAGCGAGAAAACCCGCCGCATCGCAGTGACGCCTCATGCAGCCGGCAAGCCTCAGGCGGCGAGCAGGCTTACCCACATCGGCAAGGTGAGCATGGCAGCCAGCGTGCTGCTCGAAATCAGCCACGCGACTGCGGGGCCATCGCCGCCCATGCGCACTGCAAGGATGTAGGCCGACGAGGCGGTAGGCAGCGCGGCAAACACGAGCGCAGTGGCCAGATACACACCCTGCAGGCCCAGGGCGCTGGCAGCCAGCCAGGCCACGGCCGGCACGGCGAGCAACTTCACGCCCAGCAGCCAGGCGGTGCTCGCATGCCCACTCGCGGCGCCACGCAGGTTCAGCGCCGCGCCCACGGCCAGCAGGCCGAGCGGAATGGCCGCATCGCCGAGTCGGCCGAACAATTGCTGAACCAGCGCCGGCGCCTGCAGGCCGGCGAGGTTGAAGGCCAGGCCCGCTACCGTCGCCAGGATCAGCGGGTTGCGCATCAGTTCCCGCAGCAGGCCGAGGTTCCCGTGCCGGGCCAGCATCCAGACCGATGCCAGGTTCACCAGCGGCACCATCGCCCCGATCAGGATGCTCATCATGGCGATTCCGGCAGCACCATGAAGCTTGCCGATCACCGCCAATCCGATATAGGTGTTGAAGCGAAACGCACACTGGAAGCGCGACGCGAACGACAGCGGTGCCAGGCGGAACAGGGAGCGTACCGGTAGCGCCAGCGCCATGCCGCCCAGGGTAGCCGCCAGGCCCGCTGCGACCACCGGTGCCGCCGAGCCCCACTGGATCGGCGTGCGGGTCAACGCGCTGAACAGCAACGCCGGAAACAGGACGTAGTAGACGAGCTTCTCGATGCCGCTCCAGAAGCGCAGGTCGGGCTCGAAATGTCGCCGCATCAGGAGGCCCAGCAGGATCAGGGCGAAGTCGGGAACCAGCAGCAGCGCGCCGTGCATCGCGAGGCGGGACCTGTCGGACGGTTGGCGGAAGCTCCGCGCGTATTAGACCACGGTCAAACCTCGGCTTCGCACCCGTGCCAAACTGTCGCTTGTCCACGCGCGCGATCGTCAGGCGCGCAGCCTGGACGGAATCTGGTTTGCCCTCCGAATTCAGGAGACCCCCGATGTCAAGCACTTCACCCCGCAGTTCCCGTTCCTCCAAGCCCGCAGCGGCGGCCACGCCGCGTTCGCGTTCGCGCGCGCGTCCGGGCGCGGCCAGCAGCAGCGCAGCATCGCCTGCCCTGAGCGAGCTCGAACATCGGCAGGCCGCCGTTCCCGAGGATCACCGTCGGCAATGGGTCGCCGAAGCCGCCTACTACATCGCCGAACGGCGCGGCTTTCACGGTGGTTCGCCCGAGGACGACTGGTCGCGGGCCGAGGCCGAGATCGCCTTGCTGCTGGCCAGCCGCCGCCACTGAGGCGCCGCGATTCGATCGCCGGCGCCGGCGCCGGAGCCGGAGCCGGGCCGATGGCGCCGCGCCGTCGTCGGCCCTCACCTTGCAGGGCGCAAGCCATGACCCAGCCTTCTGTGCGCAATCACCATGGCCCGCGGCGCGAGGCCGGTCAGGTCCGCCTGGTCAGTGCGCTGACCCGCTCGACGCTCGCCATCGTGCTGGCCGGAGGGCGCGGCAGCCGCCTGCACCAGCTCACCGACTGGCGCGCCAAACCGGCCGTGCCCTTCGGCGGGAAGTTTCGCATCATCGATTTCACCCTCTCGAACTGCGTCAACTCCGGGGTGCGCCGGGTGGCCGTGGCAACGCAGTACAAGGCGCACAGCCTGATCCGGCACATCCAGCGTGGCTGGGGCTTTCTGGTGGGGCGCTTCGACGAATTCGTCGACATCCTGCCGGCCGCCCAGCAGATCGACGAAACCTCCTGGTACAAGGGCACCGCCGACGCCGTATACCAGAACCTCAACGTCATCCGGCGCAGCCGGCCCGACTTCGTGCTCATCGTCTCGGGCGATCACATCTACAAGATGGACTACGGGCGCATGATCGCCGAGCACGTCGAGCGCAAGGCCGAGTTGAGCGTCGCCTGCATCGAGATGCCGCTCGAAGGTGCCAGCCAGTTCGGCGTGATGGGCGTCGACGAGAATGCCCGCATCGTGCGCTTCGCCGAGAAGCCGTCACGACCCGACGCGGTACCGGGCAATCCGGGCATGGCGCTCGCCAGCATGGGCGTCTATGTGTTCGATACCGCCTTTCTCTACGCGCAATTGCTGCGCGATGCGCGCGACACAAGCTCGAGCCACGACTTCGGCAGGGACCTCATCCCGCACTGCGTGGCGCATCATCGCAGCTACGCGCACCGCTTTGCCGACAGTTGCGTGGGCACGCCCGACGATGCCCACCCCTACTGGCGTGACGTCGGCACGATCGATGCATACTGGGAGGCCAACATGGAGCTGACCAAGGTGACGCCGGAGCTGAACATGTATGACCGCGACTGGCCGATCTGGACGCACCAGGAGCAACTGCCGCCAGCCAAGTTCGTCTTCGACGACGACGATCGACGCGGCGTTGCCATCGATTCGCTGGTCTCGGGCGGCGCCGTCATCAGCGGCGCCACGGTGCGCCGCTCGCTGATCTTCTCGGGCGTGCGCGTCAACAGTTATTCGCTGGTCGAGGATTCGGTGATCCTGCCCGAGGTGGAGATCGGTCGCCACGCACTGCTGCGGCGCTGCGTGATCGACAAGGGCGTGGTCATCCCGGAGGGCATGCACATCGGCGTCGACGCCGCCCTCGATCGCGAGCGCTTCCACGTCACCGCGCGCGGCATCACCCTGGTCACCCCGGACATGCTCGACCAGGCGCTGCACCGCATCGGCTGAAGCGATGGCCGACGGCCTGGACCTGGTCCTGCTGTGGCACATGCACCAGCCCGACTATCGGCTGGCGGGCCCCGACGGCGAGCGGCGTTTCGTGCTGCCGTGGACCTACCTGCACGCGCTCAAGGACTACAGCGACATGGCCGCGCACCTGGAGCGGCATCCGGAGATGCGCGTGGTGGTCAACTTCGTGCCGATCCTGCTCGATCAGCTGGAAGACTACGCAAGCCAGTGCGCCACCGGCAACTGGCGCGATCCGCTGCTGGCGTGGCTGGCGCAGCCCGACCTGGGCACGCTGTCGCAGGCCGGGCGCAGTGACCTGGCGGCGGCCTGCTTTCGCTGCAACCACCCGACGATGTTGCAGCCCTACCCGCCGTACCTGCGTTTGCACGAGATGTACCAGCAGGCGATCGCGGACGATCGTAGCGGCTTGCTCTACCTCTCCGGAGACTACTTCTCGGATCTCGTCACCTGGTACCACCTGGCCTGGTGCGGCGAAACCGAGCGGCGCCAGCGCGCGCCGATCGCCCGCCTGCTGTCCAAGGGAAGCGGCTTCGACCTGGCCGATCGACGCACCCTGCTTCACGAAGTGTGCGAGATCCTCGCCGGACTCATCGGGCGCTATCGCGCGCTGGCACAGGCGGGGCGCATCGAGTTGTCCAGCACGCCGAACACGCACCCGCTCGCCCCCTTGTTGCTCGACCTGGCCAGCGCGCGCGAGTCGCAGCCCGATGCCGCGCTGCCGCGCGCCACGACCTATCCGGGTGGGCGCTCGCGACTGGCCGCGCAGATCGAGGCCGCCCGCACCAGCCATGCGCGCCGCTTCGGATCGGCACCGGCCGGCATGTGGCCCGCCGAAGGCGCGCTCTCCAGCGGCGTGATGGCGTTGTTCGCCGAGAGCGGGTGCCGCTGGGCCGCTAGCGGCGAGTCGGTGCTCGCCAACAGCCTTGGGACCGGCAGCGAATCGTTCGCCGCCGATCGCGCACGGCACCTGTACCGCGCCTATCGCGTCGACGGCCATTCGACGGCGCTGTTCTTCCGCGACGATCGCCTCTCGGACCGGATCGGGTTCGAGTACGCCAAGTGGTACGGCAATGACGCCGCCAATGACTTCGTGGTCGAACTCGAACGCATCGCCGCCGCGGCCCCCGCAGGTGAACGGCCGCTGGTCAGCGTCATTCTCGACGGCGAGAATGCCTGGGAGTACTACCCCTACAACGGCTATTACTTCCTGGACCACCTGTACGAGGCGCTCGAACGGCATCCGGCGATCCGCACCACCACCTTCAGCCAATGGCTCGATGCGCAATCGGAGCCTCCCGGAATGTTGCCCGGGCTGACGGCAGGCAGTTGGGTCCACGGCACGCTGTCGACCTGGATCGGCGATCCCGACAAGAATCGCGCCTGGGACCTGCTATGCACGGCCAAGCAATGCTTCGATCGAGCCTTCCAGGGCGGGCAACTCGATGACGAGGCCCGCCGCACCGCCACGGCCGAGCTGGCGCGCTGCGAAAGCTCCGACTGGTTCTGGTGGCTCGGCCCGAACAACCCATCGGCCAGCGTGGATACCTTCGACCGTCTGTACCGGGCCAATCTTGCACGGCTGTACACTGGGCTGGGGCTGGCGCCACCGGCAGCGCTGGATGTGCCGATCAGTCGCGGCCGCGGCACCTCGACGCACTCGGGCACGATGCGCCGCGCCACTCAGGAATGATGCGCACGAGCATGCACGGCACGACCTTTTCGCTGGAAGTCATCCCCCGCATTCCGAAGCGGCTGGCGCGCCTGCACGAACTCGCCAACGATCTCTGGTACAGCTGGGACCGCCCGACCCGCACGCTGTTGCAGCGCCTGGATCCGGAGCTGTGGCGCAATACCGGCCACCGACCGAAGAGCTTCCTGAAGTGCGTGTCGCAGGCTCGCCTGGAAGCGGCCGCCAACGACCGCGTATTCCTGAACGCCTACCAGCACGTGCTGTCGACCTACGACACCTACCTGGCGCAGGCGCCACGGCTGCGGCTGTCCGAACAACCCTTTGCCGAGGACCTGGTCGCATATTTCTGCGCCGAATTCGGCCTGCACGAAAGCCTGCCGATCTACTCGGGAGGATTGGGCATCCTCGCCGGCGATCATTGCAAATCGGCCAGCGACCTCGGCCTGCCCTTCGTGGGCGTCGGTTTGCTGTATCGGCAGGGCTATTTCTTCCAGTCCATCGACGCACAAGGCAACCAGCACGCGCAGTATGTCGATTCCGACTTCGACGACCTGCCGATCTCGCCGGCGCTCGACGCCAACGGCAACGAGTTGCACGTGTCGGTCGATCTGCCGGGGCGCCAGGTCGCATTGAAGGTCTGGCATGCACGCATCGGCCGGGTGCAACTGGTCTTGCTCGATACCTCGGTGCCCGCCAACCACGAGCCCGATCGCGAGATCGCTCACCGCCTGTACGGCGGCGATCGCCAGACGCGCATCGAGCAGGAGATCGTGCTCGGCATCGGCGGGGTGCGCGCGCTGGTTGCGCTCGGACTCGTGCCCACCGTGTGGCACGTCAACGAGGGACACGCCGCCTTCCTGGTGCTCGAGCGCATACGCTCGCTGGTCGAAGGCGGCCTGCCGTTCGCCGACGCGCTCGAGGCCAGCGCCGCCAACACGGTGTTCACCACGCACACGCCGGTGCCGGCGGGCCACGACCAGTTCCAGGAGGAGATGTTTCATCGCTATTTCGACCCGCTGGCACCGCAACTCGGCATCACGCCTGCGCAGTTGCTCGACCTCGGGCGCGCACCGGGGGCGCAGGACTTCAACATGACCACGCTGGCGATTCGCGGTTCACGCTTCCAGAACGGCGTGTCCGCAATCCATGGACGGGTCTCGGCACGCATCGGCGCGAACATGTGGCCCCAGATCGATGCGCACGAGAATCCGATCGGGCACGTCACCAACGGCGTGCACGTGCCGACGTTTCTCGCCCTCGACTGGTACGAGCTGTTCGATCGCTACCTGGGCTTCGGCTGGGAGCAGCGCCTGACCGACCCGGAGTGCTGGGAGGGTATCGCCGCCATCCCCGACCAGCAATTCTGGGCCGTGCGCCAGTCGCTCAAGGCGCAACTCTTTCACCTGCTGCGCGAGCGCGTGGCCGGACAGCACGCCCACAACCATGGCTCTGCCGCCCACCTGGATCGCCTGCTGCAGTTCGCCGATCCGGGCAACCCGCACGCGCTCACCATCGGATTCGCGCGACGCTTCGCCACCTACAAGCGCGCCACCTTGCTGTTCGACAATCTCGACTGGTTGCGCGAGATTGCCTGCAGCGCGCAACGCCCGGTCCTGTTCCTGTTTGCCGGCAAGGCGCATCCGGCCGACCAGCCCGGCCAGGACCTGATCCGGCGCGTCGCCGAGGTGGCACGACTGCCCGAGTTCGAGGGCCGCGTGCTGCTGGTCGAGGGCTACGACCTGCGCCTGACGCGCCACATGGTTTCCGGTGTCGACGTCTGGCTGAACAATCCGATCGCGCCGCTGGAGGCCTCGGGCACCTCGGGCATCAAGGCCGCCATCAACGGCGTGATCAACCTGTCGGTGCTCGACGGTTGGTGGGCGGAGGGCTACCAGGCCGGCAATGGCTGGGCCATCGAGCGGGTGCTCGACGCCGATGCAACGCACCGCGATCGGGAAGAGGCGCGCGCTCTCTACGAAATCCTGCAGGATTCGGTGGTGCCGCTGTATTACCAGCCCGGACCGCTAGGCTTCTCGCCGGGTTGGGTCGCCATGGCCAAACGCTCGATGATGACGATCCTGCCGCGCTTCAACTCCGAACGCATGGTGCGCGAATACGTCGAGCGCTACTACCGACCCGCCAATGCGCAATGGCATCGCTTCGCAGCCGACGATTTCGGCCCCGCGCGCGCGCTGACCCGCTGGAAGCAGCGCATGCATGCGCACTGGGGCGAGGTACGCGCGCGCCGGCTCGATCGCGCACCGGCGAAGATTGCTTATGGCGATTCGCTGCGCTTCGAGCTCGCGGTGGCCATCGCAGGGTTCGAGCCGGCCGACCTGCGGGTCGAACTGCTGTTCGGCCACCCTGCCGAGGCAACCGGCGCACGCGATCGCTGCTTCGACCTGCAGTGGGAGCGCGAACTCGAGGGCGGCGAGCACCTGTACGCCATCGAGTTGCGTCCCGACATGTGCGGCAGGATCGACTATCGCTTTCGCATCTACCCGCATCATCTCCTGCTCACGCATCGCTACGAGATGGGCATGATGTTGTGGCTCTGAGCACGCGCAGCGTGCGCGTCCTGTTCGCCACCCCGGAGATTGCGCCGTGGGTGAAGGCGGGCGGCCTCGGCGATGTCAGCGCCGCACTGCCCACCGCGCTTGCCCGGGCCGGCATCGACATGCGCGTGCTGGTGCCCGGCTATCCGGCACTGCTGTCGGCATTCCCGCAGCGCCAGCCGATCGCACACATCGATCATCCGGCCGGTGCACTGCGCGCCGCCACGCTGTCGCGGGTCGTGCGCGCCGGCGCGCCGGACCTGCTGCTGCTCGAATCGGCCGGGGACTACGAACGTCCGGGCGGACCGTACCAGGACCCGCGCGGCCACGACTGGGCCGACAACCCGCTGCGCTTCGGCCTGCTCTCCAGAGTGGCTGCGCTGCTGGCGAGCAGCGACACGCCGCTCGACTGGAAGCCCGCCATCCTGCACTGCAACGACTGGCCGACCGCGCTTGCACCGGCCTACCTGCGCTACCGCTTGCACGGCGCCAGTGCAAGCGTCGTCACCATCCACAACCTGGCCTTCCAGGGCCTGGCCGACGCATCGATGCTCGGCGCGCTCGACCTGCCCGATGAGGCCATGCGGATCGACGGCGTCGAATTCCATGGCCGGATCTCGTTCCTGAAGGCCGGCCTGCAACACGGCGACCGCATCACCACGGTCAGTCCGACCTATGCACGCGAGATCTGCGAGCCCGAACACGGCTGCGGGCTCGACGGCCTGTTGCGCTACCGTCGCGAGCGCCGCAGCGGTGACCTCAGCGGCATCCTCAACGGCATCGACAGCGCGGAATGGAACCCCGCCCTCGATCCGCACCTGGCGGCAAACTACAGCGCTGATCGACTCGACGCCCGGCTGGCCAATCGCGGCGCGCTGGCGGCGCGGCTGGGAATAACCCTGGATGCCGATACGCCGCTGCTCGGCATGGTGAGCCGCATGACGCACCAGAAGGGCATCGACCTGGTGCTTGCGGCCGCCGATAGCCTGATTGCCGACGGCGCCCGCCTGGCCGTGCTCGGCTCGGGCGATGCCGCCATGCAGCAGGCGTGGCGCGAACTGGCGAAGGTGCATCGCGGACGCATCGGCCTGCAGATCGGCTTCGACGAGTCGCTGGCGCACCTCATCGAGGCCGGTGCCGACATGTTCCTGATGCCCTCGCGTTTCGAGCCCTGCGGACTCAACCAGATGTACAGCCTCGCCTACGGTACGCCACCGGTAGTGCGCGCCACCGGCGGGCTGGCCGACACGGTGGTCGACTGCAATGCGCACACGCGCGCCACCGGCGCGGCCAACGGCTTCAGCTTCACCGGCCTGGTTGCGGCCGACCTGGTCGCTGCCACCCGACGTGCGATCACTGCCTGGCGCGATCGCGCACTGTGGCGCGAACTGCAGCGCAACGGCATGGCGCGCGACTGGGGCTGGAATGAACCGGCTCGCCAGTACGTGCAGCTGTACCGCTCGCTCGCGCCATGAGCGGCGGGCGCACCAATCCCGCAAGACAAGTACGGTTTTACATCCGGCCTTCCTTGATCTGAATCAAGGCGAATCGGGCCTCCGAGGCTTCAAATCGGTATTGCGGTACCGTAATACCGTAATTGGCCTTCGAGGACTTCGAGGAGAATCCGATGACAAACCTGAGCCAGGCAGAACGCGAAGCGCAACTCGGCGCGATTCTGGAGCGCTGCAATGACCTTCGCCTGTCGCCGATGCCCGAGGAAGGATCGCTTCCCGAAGGCTTCACCGGCACGCTGGGCCACTTCCCGGTCTACTTTCCCGAGGAGATCGCCCACGCCGCCGGCCTGCTGCCGGTGAACATCCTCGGCGGCGGCAACAAGCTCGAACTGAAGCACGCCGATGCCCACATGGGCTCGTTCATCTGCTCGATCTGCCGCTCCACCGCGGAAATGGGCCTGAACGGTTCGCTGTCCGGCCTCACCGGTTTCGTGACCCATCCGATCTGCGATGCAGCCAAGCACCTGGGCGGCATCTGGGCGCGCAACTTCCCCGAACAGCTCGCGCAGATCCTGTACCTGCCGCAAAATCCCAACACCCCCGGAGCGGTGAGCTACGTCGCCGCCGAGTACCAGCGCCTGCGCGGCGAGTTCGAGAGGAAGGTCGGCCACCAGGTCGAAGACGCCGCGCTCAGCCGCAGCATCGGCATCTACAACCGCAACCGCAGGTTGTTGCGCGAACTGCATGCCATCCGCTGCGACGAACCCTGGAAGCTCAGCTGCACCGAAGGCTACCTGCTGCTGCGCGCGCGCACGCGCATTCCCTGCGAACAACACAACGAAATGCTCGAAGCGGCCCTGCCGCTGATCCGGGCGCGCGAACGCGCCGCGCAGGACAAGCCGCGCGTGGTGTTCGTGGGCGGCTTTTGCGAGCAGCCGCCGCTGGAGATGCTCGAGGCCATCGATGACACCTGCTACGTGGTCGACGACGACCTGCTGATCGGCCTGCGCTGGATCACCGGCGACGTGCCCGAAACCGGCGACCCGATCCGCGCGCTCGCCGAGAGCTTCATCGACCACTCGGCGGCCAGCCCGGTGCAGCACGACGAGCGCAAGACCAAGGAAGGCTACCTGATGGACATGATCGAGGGCTCGCGCGCCGAGGCTGCGATCGTCACCGCCGCCAAGTTCTGCGAGCCCGGCCTGGACGAACAGGTGGCCTGGTCCAAGCACCTCGACGAGGTCGGCGTGCAGTACCTGGTGCTCGAGTTCGAGGAAAAGATGACCTCCTTCGAGCAGATGTCGATGCAGCTCGAGACCTTTGCCGAATCCCTGCTGTTCTCCATCGCCTGAGCGGAGCAAGACCATGACCAGCGAAACCACTACCACGACGGCCGTAGCCCCGGGCACCGCCGCACCGGTCGACTTCAACGCCCACCTGGAAGGGCAGCAACTGTTCAAGGCCTGGTACGCCGACCTCGAACAGGCGCGCCCGCGCGGCCAGAACGTTGCCAACGTGTTCGTGATGGGCAATGCCGTGGAGATCCTGCGCACCTTCGACTTCCAGCTGGTGTTCCCGGAGATCAACTCGCTGCAGACGGGCGTGCGCAAGGTCTCGGAGGAGTACCTGCGCGACTCGGAAGACTACGGCTACTCGCCCGACGTGTGCTCGTACGTGAAGGCCGACGTGGGCCTGATCCTGCGCGAGCAGAAGCACCCGTCGGGCACGATCCCGAAGGCCGACATCGCGATCACCTCCAACATGTGCGCCACCTTCATCAAGTGGGGCGAGATCTGGGAGCGCATGCTCAAGACGCCCACCTTCACGCTCGACCTGCCGGGCCAGCGCTCCGCCAACTGGCAGGTTCGCCAGGGCGACGCGCAGCACATGGCCGACGCGAAGTGGGTCGAGGCCCAGTTCCGCGACCTGATTGCACGCTGCGAGAAGATCACCGGCAAGCGCTTCGACATGGACCGGCTGGCCCAGGTCGAGGACCGCGTCAACAAGATGGTGGCGCACTGGAACAACGTGATGGCGTTCAACCGCACGTGTCCTGCGCCCTACAACGCCATGCTCGACGGACTGACCTACATCGGCATCATGAACGTGTACCGCGGCACCAACGAGGGCGTGGAGTTCATGCGCCGCCTCGAGGAATCGCTGCGCGCCAAGGTCGCGCGCGGCGAAGGCCGCGTCGCCGAGGAGCGTTTCCGGCTGCTGTTCTCGGGCACGCCCTGCTACGTTTCGATGCGCCGCCTGGTCGAGCTGTTCGAGAGCTGGGGCGGGGTGTTCGCCTTCTCCGATTACCTCACCTTCGCCGCCGGCGGCATGGATGCGGCCGAGATGGTCTACGACACCTCGCGCCCGCTCGAGAGCCTGGCGGAAATCACCGCGATGGCAGCCCAGCGCGGCCTGTCGAACCAGTTCTTCGCGCACGAACGCCTGGCCCAGCAGATCAAGGACTACGACGTCGACGGCATCGTGTTCCACGGCATCAAGAGCTGCCGCTTCGTGTCCTCGGGCATGGCCGACACGCGCAACTACCTGAACAAGCGGATGAACGTCCCGAGCCTGTACATCGAGTCGGACCTGATCGATCCGCGCTACTGGTCCGATGCGCAGATCAAGAACCGGGTCGACGCCTTCTTCGAGTCGCTGCAACAGCGCGGCGGCACGCCGCCGGCGCCTGGCGGCAAACACACATCCACACCGATCGGGAGCCACTCATGAGATACGTTGGCGGAGTCGACGTCGGATCCACCCAGACCAAGGCGGTGATCATCGACGAGAACCGGAAAGTCGTCGGGCGCGCCCTGCTCGACATGGAGACCAGCATGGTCACGGTTGCCGAGGACGCCTTCAAGGCGGCCCTCGCCGACGCCGGGGTCAGCGAAGACCAGGTGGTGCGCGTGGCCGGCACCGGCTACGGCCGCTACAACGTGACCTTCGGCCACGAACAGGTGACCGAGATCAGCTGTCACGCACGCGGCGCGGTGGCCCTGTTTCCGAACACCCGCACGGTGATCGATATCGGCGGCCAGGATACCAAGGCGATCGCGGTCAAGCCGGACGGACAAGTGGCCGACTTCACCATGAACGACAAGTGCGCCGCCGGCACCGGCCGCTTTCTCGGGGCGGCGTCCTATGCGCTCGAAATGACGCTCGGTGAACTCGGGCCGCTGGCGCTGCGGTCGCAGAACCCGGTGCGCATCACCACCACCTGCACGGTGTTCGCCGAGTCCGAGATCATCAGCCACCTCGCCAAGGGAATCCTTCCCGAAGACGTGCTGATGGGCGTTCACCAGGCCATCACCAGCCGCTGCGTTTCGCTGGCGCGTCGCGTCGGCATCCACTCCGAGGTGACTTTCACCGGCGGGGTGAGCCGCAACGAGGCGATGGTCAAGCTCATCCAGGAAGCCGTGGGGATGAAGATCAACGTCAGCCCGGATGCGCACTTCTGCGGTGCGCTCGGTGCCGCGCTGATGGCCCACGAACACGCCTTCGAACCTGCAGCCGAGGCGGCTGCCCAGCTGGCCTAGGAGAGACAGACATGCTCAACGTCGTCGGTATCGACATCGGATCGACCTACACCAAGGCGATCGCGATCAACGACCAGCGCAAAGTGGTCGGCCAGGCGGTGCGGAAAACCGGCTTCAAGCTGGCGGTTGCCGCCGAAGCGGTCTTCGAAGACCTGCTGAAGAACTGCAACCTGAGCCGTTCGGACATCACCTACGTGGGTGCCACCGGCTATGGCCGCTACACCGTGCCGTTTCGTCACGCGCAGATCACCGAGTTGACCGCCCACGCCCAGGCAGCCGTGCACCTGTTCCCCGACACGCGCACCATCCTCGACATCGGTGGCCAGGACATCAAGGCGATCAAGGTCGACGAGCAGGGCCGCGTGAAGGCCTTTCGCCTGAACGACAAGTGCGCCGCCGGCACCGGCGCCTTCCTCGAGAAGACCGCGCGCTACCTCGGCCTGA
>CAZXLV010000048.1:0-14861 GCA_964641405.1 uncultured Limnobacter sp.
GCCAGCCACAGCAGCACGCCGATGAGGGCGAGGAACCAGAAGATGCCGTGCCAGTTGACGTGCACGAACAGCCAGCCGCCGATGATCGGTGCGATCGCCGGCGCCACGCCGAAGTAGATGGTCACCTGCGACATCACGCGCTGTGCTTCTTCGGGCGGGAACATGTCGCGGATGACGGCGCGCGAGACCACGATGCCGGCGCCGGTCGACAGTCCCTGCAAGGCGCGGAAGAACACCAGCCAGCCGATGGTGGGCGAGAGCGCGCAACCGATCGAGGCGAGCGTGAACACGCCCACGCCCCACAGCACCACCGGGCGACGCCCGAAGCTGTCGGCCAGCGCGCCGTGAAACAGGTTCATGAACGCGAAGCCGAACAGGTAGGCCGACAGCGTCTGCTGCATCTGCACCGGGGTGGCGGACAGCGCCTGTGCGATGCCGGAGAAAGCCGGCAGGAAGGTGTCGATCGAAAACGGGCCGAGCATGCCGAGCGCGGCCAGCAGCACCGCCAGCGCCCAGCGCGGTGCGGTCCAGATCCTGGCTGCGTCGGGGTTCATCGCCTGGCGCGGGAGACAAAAAAAGCCCGGGTTGCACCCGGGCCTTCCAGGCGGGCCGGGTGGCCCGCGTTCACTTCTTCGCGGCCGGCGTCGCGGCGGGTGCGGCGGCGGCCGCGGCGGCGGGCGCGGCCGCGGCCGGTTCCTCTTCGGCCGCGCCCGGGATGGTCACGATGACCACGACCGGGTTCTCTCCCGCCGGCAGCAGCGGCGTCACGCCGCTGGGGAACACGATGTCCTGGAAGTGAATCGACTTGCCTGCCTCCAGGTTCGCCAGGTCGACCTCGATGAATCCGGGCAGGTCGTTCGGCAGGCAGCTGATCTCGACGTCGTTGATGACGTGGCCGATGATCCCCCCCGACAACTTCACCGCCGGGGAGATATCCTGGTTCATGAAGCGCAGCGGCACGCGGATCGTGATCTTCTCGTCGGCGGCGACACGCTGGAAGTCGATGTGCATCACCAGTGGCTTGTACGGATGCCACTGCACGTCGCGCAGCAGCACGTGCTCGCTGGCGCCGTCGATCTCCATGTCGAGGATCGAGGAGTGGAATCCTTCGACGCGCAGCGCGTGATACAGCGGATTGTGCTCGATCGACACCGGCCGGGCATCGCCCCTGCCGCCGTAGACGATACCCGGCACGAGGCCGGCGCGGCGCAGGCGGCGGCTCGCACCGGAACCCTGCTCTTTGCGAGTAATGGCAACGACTTTCATCGTCAGTTCCTTTCATCAGGCCCCGGATCCGCGACCAGAACCACGGGGCGTTCACAAAAGCCCGCACGCCAGCTGGCATGCAGGCACCCAGAAAATCAGTCGACGAACAGCGACGACACCGAATCGGCGCGATTGATGCGCAGGATGGTTTCGGCCATCAGTTGCGCGCACGACAGTGCGCGGATGCGCGGGCAGGCCCGTGCTTCCGGTGACAGCGGGATGGTGTCGGTGACGATCAGCTCGTCGAGTGCCGAACTGGACACGCGTTGCGCCGCGCCGCCCGAGAGCACGGCGTGCGTGCAGTAGGCGACGACGCGTTTCGCGCCGTGCTCCTTGAGCGCCGTGGCGCCCTTCACCAGTGTGTTGGCGGTGTCCACGATGTCATCGATGATCACGCAGGTGCGGCCCTCGACGTCGCCGATGATGTTCATCACCTCGGCCACGTTGGCCTTGGGCCGACGCTTGTCGATGATCGCCAGGTCGGAATCGAGCCGCTTGGCCAGCGCGCGGGCGCGCACCACGCCGCCGACGTCGGGCGAGACGACCAGCAGGTCGGGGAATTGCTGCTTGTGCACGTCGGCCAGCAACAGCGGGGTGGCGTAGATGTTGTCGACCGGAATATCGAAGAAACCCTGGATCTGCTCGGCGTGCAGGTCCATGGTGAGCACCCGGTCGATGCCGGCCGTCTCGAGCATGTTGGCCACCACCTTGGCACTGATGGCCACCCGCATCGAGCGTACGCGGCGATCCTGGCGCGCATAGCCGAAATACGGCAGCGCTGCGGTGATGCGCCCGGCCGAGGCGCGCTTGAGCGCATCGACCATGATGATCATCTCCATCAGGTGGTCGTTGGTCGGCGCGCAGGTGGACTGCAGCACGAAGACGTCCTTGCCGCGGACGTTCTCGAGGATCTCCACCATCACCTCGCCGTCGGAGAAGCGGCTGACCTTGGCCTTGCCGAGATTGATGTACAGGTGCCGCGCGACATCGGTCGCCAACTGGGGGTTGGCGTTGCCGGTGAACAGCATCAGGCCATCAGCTTCCGGATTCACGATGTCGGCGTTGCGGCGGTAGTCCTGCGCCATGCGGCTCTCGAATGAGAAAGGTGGCTGGGGAGGAAGGATTCGAACCCTCGAATGCCGGAATCAAAATCCGGTGCCTTAACCAACTTGGCGACTCCCCAGTTGTCCGTCAACGGGCCGAAGGCCTTCGGACAGCGCCGAACATCTTCAAACGAACGACCAGTCGGACAGCGGATGTCGTGCCAGCGAGCGGACCACGAAGATCGATCCGATCGCGAGTTGCGCAAGCCGTTGCCGGACCGAACCGGCGACCCGCTCGTCGGGGACGGGACAGAACACGCAAGCACCCGAACCGGTCATGCGCGCCAACTGGCCCCGTGCGCCGCATTCATCGGCGGCGCGCCTCAGCGCGGCGAGCGCGTCAGCAACGGGCGGCCAGGCCGCACACACCACCGGTTCGAGATCGTTCTTCCCGCGATAGACGAACTGTCGTCGCGAAAGACCCGAAATTTTGAGCGCTTTCGTGTCGCGTGTCAAACCAGGACTGGCGAATACACCCGCGGTAGCCACCTGGACCGCAGGGGCGACGATCACGAACCACGCGTCCGCGGCGGGCAGCGCGCTCAGGCGCTCGCCGATGCCGCTTGCGAAGGCGCGTCGGCCGAACACGAAGGCGGGCACGTCGGCGCCCAGGCGCAGGGCCAGCCTCATCAACTGGCGGCGCCGCAGTCGCAGCTCCCACAGCCGGTTCAGCCCAAGCAGCACGGTCGCCGCATCCGAACTGCCGCCGCCCAGGCCGCCGCCGAGCGGAATGCGCTTGTCGATGGCGATCTCGACGCCGGACCGGCAGCCGGTCTCGGCCGCCAGCAGGCGCGCCGCACGCAGGCCGAGATCGGAGTCGGGCGGGATGCCCGGCAAGGACTCGGCGCGCACGATGGCTGCGTCGCTGCGACGCTTCAGATGCACGCGATCGCACAGATCGACCAGTTCGAACACCGTCTCGAGTCGGTGGTATCCGTCGCGCCGGCGCCCGGTGACGTGCAGGAACAGGTTCAGCTTGGCCGGCGCGGGCAGGTTGCGTAGCGTGTCGATCATCGCTGTGCGGCGACGCGAAGCGCCCGGTCGACCACCAGTCGCAGGGCCAGGCGCCGCTCGCCGGCGCCTGGCATGGCCGGCCAGTCGAGGGTGAGCCGGCGCGGCCGGCCGTCCTGGCGCGAGTCGATGCGGATCGACCAGCCTTGCTCATGCCCGGCGACGACACCTTCGGCGTCATGCTCGGTCGGCTCGGCGATGCGTCCCTGCAGCCACTGCGGCAGGTGGCGGATCGGCACGCGCCAGCCGAATACCTGCTCGGTGAGCGCTTCGGCCGAGTCGGCTGCATAGGACTTGCCGTCTGCCGCAAGCAGGGTTGCGTGGCCGGCCTGGAGCGAAACCTGCGCGATCGTCTGCCCCAGCGACGAGCTGAGCTCCAGGAGCATCGCAGGACCATCGGCACGCAGCGAGAATTGGCCGCTCGAGCGCTCTTCGCGTGCCTGCGGGCCAGGATCGGTCACGGTGATCGCAAATCGACCGGACCAGAGGTTCGGTGGACCCTCGGCGCTCGCGGGCATCGGTGGTGCGCCTGGCGTGGCGCAGCCGGACAGCACCAGCATGGCGGCGAGCAGTGCGAGAATCGTGGCCCGCCACACCTGCCGACGATCGCGCTGGGCCAGCATGCCAGCGCCGATTGCCGCTGCGGCAGCGCTGGTGCGGCTCATTGCGTGATGTTGAAGCGCGCCAGCGTTTCCTTCAGCGTCCGGTTCTCCGGATCGGAGGCCGCTGCGCTACCCCAGATCCGCCGCGCCTCGTCGGTGCGACCTGCCCGCCAGAGGGCCTCGCCGAGGTGTGCGCCGATGTCCGGTTCGGGCATCAATCGCCATGCCTTCTCGAGTTGCGCGATGGCGGGCCCGTACTGTCCGCGCCGGAACAACACCCAGCCGAGGCTGTCGATGATCTGGGCATCGTCGGGGGAGAGCGACAGCGCCTTCTCGATCAGCTGCTGTGCCTCGTCGAGCCGGATGTTGCGATCGGCGAAGGTGTAGCCGAGCGCGTTGTAGGCGTGCGCGTAGTCGGGCCGCAGGGAGATCAGCCTGCGCAGGTCGGCTTCCATGACGTCGAGCTTGTCGAGGCGCTCGGCGGCCATCGCGTGGTCATAGAGCAGGCCGGTGCTTTCCGGTGCGTGCGCAAGCGCCTGGTCGAGCACCTCGAACGCATCGGTGTCACGGCCCGCTTCACGCAGCACCTGCGCCTCGGCCGAGGTCAGCAGTGCGCGCTCGCGCGCGTTCGAGACGGACGTACCGCGCAGCAATTCGCGCGCCTTCTCGATCCGTCCGGTCTTGCCCATCAGGATCGCGCGTCGCGTCAGTGCGGGCAGGAACTGCTCGTCGTGACGGCCGACCCTCTCGTACCAGCCGATCGCTTCTTCATAGTGCCGGGCTTCCTCGGCGAGTTGGCCCATGAACAGGTAGGCCGGGTCGTTGTCGCGCTGTACCCGTTCGGGCAACTCGAGGTAGCGTTTCAGGTAGTCCGTGGCGACCTTGGGCTGCTTCACCTGGTGCGCGAGTTGCGCGAGCGAGAACAGGATCGCGGGGCTGTCGGGTTCCTGCTTCAGCGCCGTCTCGAACTGCGAGCGCGCGGCGTCGGTGCGTCCCTCGGCTGCAAGCAGTCGCGCCAGCGTGAAGCGCGCCTCGATCGCCTTCGGCTGGCGCTTCAGGAACGACTCGAGCAGGCTGAGCGCGCCCGCATTGCCGCGTGGCGTCTGCGCGACGTAGCGCGCCGCGGCGATTGCCGCCGGCTCGCTCGAGCCATCGAGTGCGAGTGCGGCCTCGGCTTCGCTGGCGGCCCGTACGGTGTCGCCGGCCGCATGCGCGAGCGCTGCCAGCGCCAGGCGTGCGGCCGGTACGGCTGCATCCGGAGCGGCCAGCCGCTGGAGCATCGCCAGCGCGGCCTGCGGATCGACGGTGCGCGCGAGCAATCGTTGAATCTGGGTGTAGGCCTGCGGCAACTGGTGCTCTGCGCGGGCGCGCTCGAGGCGCGTGTGCAGCAGCGGCTCGGCATCCTCGTATCGGCCGGTGCTTAGCCACAGGGATTCGATGGTCTGCGTGGCGACTGCCGAATCCGGCGAGAGTTCGTGCCACAACCTCGCGGCCGGTAGCGCGCGATCGAGCGAGCGCTCGGCCAGCGCGAGTTCCGTGGCGCGCCGCGCCAGTCGTGGATCGCGTGTCTGGCGCGCGATCGAGAGATAGGTGGCGGTGGCGCTGTCGACCTGTCCGCGCTGGGCGGCGATCTCGGAGGCAAGCACCTGGTACATCAGTTCCGGCGTCAGGGCGACCGCCGGCAGGGTCTCGGGGGGTGCGTCGGTCGACCCGTGCGCGCTGGCCCGCGCGGCGGCGGTGGCGGCCGCCACCGTCGGCACCGCGTTGGCGTCCGGTGCGCGGGGTGTCGCGCTGGCCGCCAGCAGCAGGCCAAGCGCTGCCAGCGCCGCCTGGCGCAGGCGCGCAGGCGTGCGCCGCGCCGCCCCGGCGGCAGGTGAAGATGGTTGCAACAGGGGCGTATTCATGAAGAGATGCTCGGTTCGCAGGAATGGATCGACTACACTTCGCCTAGATTACCCGAGGCAGGGCCGGAGCACCTGACGGGTGCCGCCCGGTACGCCTGAACCTCCCCGATGCCCGAACTCCCCGAGGTCGAAGTCGTCCGCCGCGGACTGCAAGCCAGTGTTCTTGGTTGCAGCGTGCGCGCCGTGCACGTGCGCGAGGCGCGCCTGCGCTGGCCGGTTGCGCCGGATCTTGCCGAGCGTCTGTGTGGCCACGTGTTGCGCTCGGTCGAGCGGCGCGGCAAGTACCTGCTGCTCGGCTTCGATCACGGCACGCTGCTGGTGCACCTGGGCATGTCGGGCAGCCTGCGCTTCCACGCCATGCCGGCCCCGCCGGGGCGCCACGATCACGTCGATGTCGAATTCGGGCACGGCACCCTGCGCTACCATGATCCGCGCCGCTTCGGCGCCGTGCTGTGGCACGACGCTTCGCAAGGGCCCCTGCTTGCTCATGCGCTGCTTGCCGGCCTGGGCGTCGAGCCCTTGTCGGCGGACTTCGACGGCGCACTGCTGCATCGCCGCCTGCGCGGGCGGCGGGTGGCGATCAAGCAGGCGCTGATGAGCGGCGACGTCGTCGTCGGCGTGGGCAACATCTACGCCTCGGAAAGCCTGTTTCGCGCCGCCATCCGGCCGGGGCTGGCGGCGCAGCGGATCAGCCGCGTGCGCTGCGACCGGCTGGCCGAATCGGTCCGCGCGACGCTCAGCGAGTCCATCGAACGCGGTGGCAGCACGCTGCGCGATTTCGTCGCCAGCGACGGTGCGGCGGGCTGCTACCAGCTGGAGTGCTTCGTCTATGGCCGCGCCGGCCAGCCATGCCGCATCTGCGGCACGCCGGTGCGCCGCATGCGCCAGCAGCAACGTTCGACGTTCTATTGCCCGCGCTGCCAGCACTGATCCACCGTCCGCCTGCCGGAAGCCGCCACAGGGCGGATCGCGCGCGCCGCGCGCAAGAGGCGGCACGCGCGCGCCCGATCGCCGTGCTATAGATGCCGCGGGATGGTCCCGCGGCAGGGACCCTGCGCAGGTCGACAAGAATGGATCGGATGAAACCGATGGGAGCCTTCGGAGAGCAGATTGCCGAGTATGCCGGCTGGCGGCGCGAGCTGTCCGCATCGGTGCAACGCTATGGCGACTGGTTGCAGGATGCGGACTTGTCCGACGCTGCCTTGCAGGCGCGCATCGAGCGCCTCGTCGAGCGGCTCGCCAGGGAGCGCATCACGGTGACCTTCGTGGCCGAGTTCTCGCGCGGCAAGTCCGAGCTGATCAACGCCATCTTCTTTTCCGATCACGGCCAGCGCATCGTGCCGTCCTCGGCCGGGCGCACCACCATGTGCCCCACCGAACTCCTCTACGACGCCGCCCGACCGAGTTCGATCCGCCTGCTCCCGATCGAGACCCGCCTGGGCGACATGGCGCTCTCCGAGTTGCGCCAGCTCGACGCCGAGTGGCATGAACTGCTCGTGGACCCGTCCGATCCGGCGAGCCTGCGACGCGCCTTCGCCAGCGTGCAGGAGACCATCACGGTCGACGCAACCCAGGCCACGCTGCTCGGATTCAACGACGAGGGCGAGGCCGGCGCACCGCTGGGCCTGGGTGCAGACGGGCGCATCCAGGTGCCACGCTGGCGGCACGCGATCGTCAACTACCCGCACCCGCTGCTGCAACTCGGCCTGGTGATCGTCGATACCCCCGGGCTGAACGCGATCGGCGTGGAGCCCGAGCTGACCCTGAACCTGATACCCGGCTCGGATGCAGTGCTGTTCGTGCTCGCCGCCGACGCCGGGGTCACGCGCTCCGACATCGATGTCTGGCGCCGCTTCATCGGGCCGACCCATCGCTCGGGGCGCCTGGTGGTGCTGAACAAGATCGACGGCTTGTGGGACGAGTTGAAGGATGAGGTGCAGATCCAGCTCGAGATCGCGCGCCAGGTGAGTTCGGTCGCCCGCACGCTCGACATCGCCAATGAACGCATCTTTCCGGTATCGGCGCAAAAGGCGCTGGTCGGGCGTGTCAATGGCGATGCGCCGCTGCTCAAGCGCAGCCGCATCTCGGACCTCGAATACGCGCTCGGGCGCGAACTGGTGCCGCAGCAGCGCGAGATCGCGCGCGAACACGTGCGCCGCGAGTTCGACGAACTGCATGCGCTGGCCAGCGCCGCGCTGGGCGCGCGCCGCCGCAGCGCAGTCGAACAGGCGTTCGAGCTGAACAGCCTGCGCGGCAAGAATCGTGACGTGATGGATCACATGGCGGCGCGCATCCGCCGCGAGCGCGAGGACTTCGAGAAGAGCCTGCGTCACCTGCAGGGCCTGCGCTCGGTGTTTGCCCGCCATTCGAACGCGATCAACGCGGCCATTGGCGGCGATTCGCTCAAGCGTCATGTGCGCCATTCGCGTGAGGTGATGAAGGCCAGCCGGCTGTCGATCGGGCTGCGCGAAGGAATGAGCTCGCTGCTCGGTGCGGTGCGTGCCGACCTGGACGAGACGACGCGACTCGCCGACGAGATCGGCACCCTGATGAGCGCCATGTACCGCACCTTCAGTGCCGAGCACGGCCTGTCGCTGGGCAATCCGGTGCTGTTTTCGACGCGTCGCCACTATGCCGAACTCGAGCGCATCGAGGCATTGCAGCGACGCCAGTTCGGGCCCATCACGCTGGCCACCACGTCCCAGTGGGCGCTGATGCGCCGCTTCTTCGAGTCGGTTGCGGCGCGCATCCGTGACGTGCAGGAGGCTGCCCACCGCGAAGTGCAGGCATGGCTGCGCGCAGTGATGTCGCCGATCGAGAGCCAGGTGCGCGAGCACCAGTTGCAGTTGAAGCGCCGGCTCGATTCGGTGCGGCGCATCCTGGATGCCAACGAGGACCTCGAAGCGCGCATTGCCGAGGTCGAGCGTGCACGCGCCGAAGCCGGGCAACGCATCGCGCTTTCGGAGGAGTACGCGCGCCAGGTCGGCGTGTTGCTCGAACCGGCCATGTCTGCCGACGGCTCGCACCGCGCCGTACAATCCTGTGTGTGATCGCCCCACGCCTGATCGAATGGCAGCGCCGCCACGGGCGCAATGACCTGCCCTGGCAGGGTACGCGCGAGGCGTATCGCATCTGGCTCTCGGAGGTGATGCTGCAGCAGACGCAGGTCGGCACCGTGCTGCCGTACTACCTGCGTTTCGTCGAACGTTTCCCTGACCTGCACACCCTGGCGGCCGCCGACCTCGACGAGGTGCTGGCCTTGTGGAGCGGGCTGGGCTACTACGGCCGCGCCCGCAACCTGCATCGCTGCGCGCGCGAACTGATGGTCTGTCACGAGGGGCGCTTTCCCGACGACGTCCGGGCGCTGCAGGCCTTGCCCGGCATCGGGCGCTCCAGCGCGGCCGCCATTGCCGTGTTCGCGTTCGGCCGGCGCGCGGCGATCCTCGATGGCAACGTCAGGCGCGTGCTGTGCCGGCATGCCGGGGTGCACGGCGATCCGCGCCAGCGCGCCATCGAGCGCCGCCTGTGGCAGATCGCCGAGCGCGAGTTGCCGCAGGCGCGCATCGAGGCCTATACGCAGGGCCTGATGGACCTCGGTGCCACCGTGTGCAGGCGTGCCAGGCCGCAGTGCAGGCTCTGCCCGCTGGCTGCCGACTGCAGCGCCTTGCGCGACGGCACGCCATCCGCGCTGCCGACGCCGCGGCCGCGACGCGCGATGCCGTTGCGCGACCGCACCTTGCTGGTGATCCGGCGTGGCGCCGAGGTGCTGCTCGAGCGGCGTGCGCCGAGCGGGATCTGGGGCGGATTGTGGAGCGTGCCCGAGCGCGAGGCGGACGGCGAGGACGGGGCTGTCGGCGAGATCGAGCGTCGCTTCGGCCTGCGCGTGGCCGCTGCGGTAGCCCTGCCGCGCTTCGAGCACGCTTTCACCCATTTCCGCCTGCGCGCGCAACCGCTGCTTTGCGAGTTCGTTTCGGCGCGGGCGGCATGCGAGTCCGCGCACCTGCGCTGGCTGGCGCTCGAAGACGTGGGCGCCGCGGCGCTGCCGCGGCCGGTGAAGACCCTGCTGGCCCTGCCTGCCCTCAGATCACCTGCTGTTGCTGCAGGTACTGGTGAATCAGGGACAAGCGCGTGACGCCGTCGCCCAGTTCCATCAGCTTCTGGCGCGCGCGCGGCGCGATCGGCAGGAACTCGCTCAATCGATTCGCGACCCAGCCGGCCGAATCGAAGTGGCAGGGCTCGGCGATCATCCGCTGCATCGGATCCGGTACGCGCACGGCCAGGTCGTCGACCAGGCGCCGAAGCAGCACCTCGCAGGCGGAAAATTCAGCGGGAACGGCGACCACCAGGTCGGGATCGATCATTTCGATGTCGGCGCGGATCAGTCCATCCTGGCGCACGCGCCGCTCGACGATGCGGAAGCGCTGCCCACCGAGGGTGCGCAGGCTCAACAGGCCGCTCGGGTCGGTGTCGAAGTCGACGATGCGCGCAGTGCAACCGATGGCCTCGTGCCGGGCGGGCGGCCCGACCTCGCTGCCTTCGATGATCAGGCACACGCCGAAGGGCAGGTCGGCGGTGCTGCACTCGCGCACGAGATCCATGTAGTGCGGCTCGAAGATGCGCAGCGGCAGAACGCCGTCCGGAAACAGCACCGTATTCAGCGGAAAGATCGCCAGGCCGTCCTGCATCTGCCGCCCCTGGCTGTCAGGTGTCGGCCGCCTGGCGCGTGGCGAGCGCGCGGTGGCGCACCAGCACGTGCTCGATGCGGCGAAAGCGCCGTGCCAGTTCCTCGACGCAGTACACCGAGCGATGCTGGCCGCCGGTGCAACCGATCGCCACCGTGAGATAGCTGCGGTTCTCGAGGATGTAGTGCGGCAGCCAGGTGTGCAGGAAGTTGGCGATATGCTCGATCATCCGCTGCACCGACGGGATCTGGTGAAGGTACTCGGCCACCGGTGCATCCAGTCCGGTGAGCGGCCGCAGTTCGGCGTTGTAGTAAGGATTGGGCAGGCAACGCACGTCGAAGACCAGGTCGGCGTCGAGCGGCACGCCATGCTTGTATGCAAATGACTCGAACAGCAGCGTCATCGCGGCCCGCCCGGTGCCCACCACGTCGCGAACCCAGCTGCGCAGCACGTTGGGATGCAGGTCGCTGGTGTCGAGCGAGACCCCGATGTCCTCGATCACCGACATCAGCTCGCGTTCGCGCTCGATCGACTCGATCAGGGTCGGCGCGCCATCGCCATTGCCGGCCTGCAGGGCCATCGGGTGGCGCCGCCGCGTCTCGGAGTAGCGCTGCACCAGCGTGTCGGTGCGCGCATTCAGGAAGATCAGCTTGACGTCGTGCCCGTAACGCCCGAGGCCGCTGGCGATTTCGCGCAGATCGCCCACCGAATCGCCGCTGCGCGCATCGACCGCCACCGCCACCTTGTCGTGGCCCGACTCCTGCAGCGACATGATCACTTCGTGCAGGAAGCGCAGCGGCAGGTTGTCGATGCAGAAGAAGCCGTCGTCCTCGAGCACCCTGATGGCGATGGACTTGCCCGATCCCGAGATTCCGGTGATCAGCACGACGCGCATCGTCAGAGTCCGTGTAACTGGGATTCGATCAGCTGGCGCTGGCGCGCGACGAATTCGCCGGTGGTATCGAAGCCGCGCAACTGCAGGATCCGGCTCCGCACGGCGGCCTCGGTGAGCACTGCGAGATTGCGCCCGGCCGCCACCGGGATCACCACCTTGGGCACCGACACGCCCAGCACGTCTTCGGTGAGCGCCTCGAGCGGCAGGCGCTGGTATTCGTCGTTCATCGAACTGCGGCGGATCAGGTTCACGATCAGCTTCAGGCGTATCCTGCGCCGCACCGCCGTCTCGCCGAAGATGGTGCGGATATCGAGCAGGCCGAGGCCGCGAACTTCGAGCAGGTCGCGCAGCAGGGCCGGGCAGCGCCCTTCGATTTCGAGGGGCGCGATGCGGCTGAGTTCCACCACGTCGTCGGCGACCAGGCCGTGGCCGCGACTGATCAGTTCGAGTGCGAGTTCACTCTTTCCCAGCCCGGATTCGCCCGAGATCATCACTCCCATGCCGAGCACGTCCATCAGCACGCCGTGCATGGTGCACGACTGAGCCACCGCCTTGGACAGGTAGACGCGTAGCGCCTCGATGACACGCGGAGCAGGCAGCGGTGTTGCCAGCATCGGCAGGTCCTGGGTGCCGGCCAGGCGCAACAGGCGCTCCGGTGCCGGCAGGCCGTCGGCGACGATGATCGCCGGCGGTCGCGCAGCGATCAGGTCGGCGTTGAGGGCATCCAGCCGCGCCGCGTCGAGACGCTGGGTATAGGCCGCCTCGGCGTTTCCGAACACGTGGATCCGGTTCGGGTGGATCAGGTTCAGGTAGCCGACCAGGTCGGCGGGCTCGCTCGATGGCGGCGTGGCGTCGCGATCGGCGCCGAGTTCTCCTGTCAGCCAATGCAGCTGAAGGGGCTCATGGGTCTGCTCGAAGAGGGTGCGGACGGTAACGCTCATGCGTACAGCATACCTGCGTCCGCAGGCGAGGAATCAGGCCGCGGGTTGAAACGGCCCTCGCGTGGTCAGGATCTGGTGAATCCGGACCGGATCCTTGCTGTTGAGCAGGGACTCCCGGATCTCGGCGTCGGAAAGCAGTTCCGCGAGTTCCGACAGCAGTTCGAGGTGCTCTTCGGTCGCCGCTTCCGGCACCAGCAGGAACACCAGCAGGCTCACCGGCTTGCCGTCGGGCGCCTCGAATGGAATCGGTTGCGCCAGGCGCACTACCGCGGCCAGTGCCTCCTTCAGTCCCTTGATCCGTCCGTGCGGAATGGCGACTCCGTCACCGAGCCCGGTGGATCCGAGTCGTTCGCGGGCGAACAGTGAGTCGAACACCTTGCCGCGTTCGATGCCGTGGTTGTTCTCGAACAACAGCCCGATCTGTTCGAACAGGCGCTTCTTGCTGGAAACCGAAAGGTCCAGCAGGACATCGTTGGGAGCCAGCATCCTGGACAAACGATTCATCGTATCGATGCCGAGCGGAACCGGCTTGACGCTTTGCAACATCTGGAAACACCCCCGAGGACGGCTTCCGGGCAGGGGCGATTATAGCGATGGGCGCGGCCGGGAGAAGGGTTGATTGCTGCAACGCGGCAACAAAGCCACAGATCGCCGGGCTTCGACGGGTGCGCTGGCGCTGCAGCGCATGGAACGTCAGGATGTCGAGGCTCGCTCGTCACAGCGATCGGCGCTGCGAAACGGGCGGAATCCGCATGGATTCCCGGTATTTCGCCACAGTTCGTCTCGCCACCATCAGGCCCTGTTCGCCGAGCATCGCCGCGATCTGGCTGTCGGAGAGGGGCTGGCTGGCGTCCTCGGCGCTCACCAACTGCTTCATCAGCGCCCGGATCGCGGTGCTCGACGCCGCCCCCCCGCTGTCGGTGGCCACGTGGCTGCCAAAGAAGTGCTTGAGTTCGAAGATCCCGGATGGCGTAAGCATGTACTTCTGTGTTGTCACGCGCGAAATCGTCGATTCGTGCAATCCCAGGGTCTCGGCGATCTCGCGCAGTACCAGTGGCCGCATCGCCACGGCGCCGTGCGACAGGAACGCGCGCTGGCGATCGACGATCGCCTGCGCCACGCGCAGGATGGTGTCGAAGCGCTGTTGCACATTCTTGATCAGCCAGCGTGCCTCCTGCAACTGCCCGGACAAACCCGGATTGACGCCCCTGTTTCGTCGCAGGATCCGGGCATACATGTCGTTGATGCGCAATTTCGGCATCACATCGGGGTTCAGTGCGGCCTGCCAGCCGCTGCCTGTGCGCCGCACGATGACGTCGGGCACGATGTATGCGGTTGCATTGTCGCCGAAGCGGGCGCCCGGCTTCGGGTTGAGCGCCCGGATCATGTCGTGTGCTTCACGCAAGGTGTCTTCGTCGCAGTGCAGCGCCCGCCGCAGTTTCGCGAAATCCTTCTCGGCCAGGGTTGGCAGGTGCTGGCTGACGATGGCGCGTGCCAATTGCACCACTTCGGCCGGCTGCCCGGCGGCCGCTTCGCCGTCATCGTGCAATTGCAGCAGCAGGCACTCACGCAGGTCGCGTGCCGCGATGCCGGAGGGGTCGAAGCTCTGCAGCAAGCGCAGCGCGGTGGCGAGTTCCTGTTCACCCACCTCGAGTTCGGCGGGCAGCATCGCAAGCACCTCGGCCAGGGACGACTCGAGCATGCCGTCGTCGTCCAGTGCATCGATCAGCAATCCCGCCAGGACGCGGTCGCGTGGCGTGCTGTGGGTGGATGCCAGTTGCGCAGTGAGGTGCTCGCGCAGCGACACTTCCGCCGCGGAGAGTTGCGGATAGTCGTGTTCGTCGTCGTCGCCGTCGCTCGCCCGGGAGCGGTTCACGCCCCATTCGAGGCCGCTGTCGTCAGCGCTGTCCCAGCCGTGCTCGCCGGATGCGTCGCGCTCTTCGGCTTGATCCGCCGGTGCAGGGCCCCGGGACTGCTCGCCGTCCAGCCCGGAGACTTCGCCGGCGCTGCTGCGCCGGGAGTCTTGCAGGCTGCCGTAGCGGTCGTCCAGCGAGCCGTTCGGCGCGATGCTCGCGCACCCCGACAGCGGCGCATCGACCCGCTCCAGCAGCGGATTCTCGGCCAGCGCGTGCTCCAGCTCCTGGTGCAGTTCGAGCGTCGACAGTTGCAGCAAGCGAATCGACTGCTGCAGCTGCGGGGTCAGTGCAAGCTGCTGGTTTAACCTGAGCTGTAGCGACGGTTTCATCGGGGTCCGGCAATGCCCGGCGCGATGCCGGACTCGCGGGCCATCCTCGGCCTACATGGAGAAATGCTCGCCGAGGTAGTAGCGGCGAACGTCCTCGTTCTGTACGACTTCGTCCGGGCGGCCCGAAGCAAGAACACTACCAGCCCTGATGATATATGCGCGGTCGCAGATTCCAAGCGTTTCGCGCACGTTGTGGTCGGTGATCAACACGC
>CAZXLV010000049.1:0-14786 GCA_964641405.1 uncultured Limnobacter sp.
TGGCCTTCACGCGAGGCCCCGGCCTGATCGGCGCCCTGTTGGTGGGGGCCTGCTTTGCGCGGTCCATGGCCCAGGCCCTGCGCGTCCCCCTGTTGGCCGTGGACCATGTGCAGGCGCACGTGATGGCCCATTTCATCCGCGATGGCGAAGACCGGCCAAGGCCCTCGTTCCCGTTCCTCAACCTCACCGTCAGCGGTGGCCACTCCCAATTGGTGCTCGTCCGCTCGCCGCTGGACATGCAGGTGGTGGGGCGCACCTTGGACGATGCCGCCGGCGAAGCCTTCGACAAGGGCGCCAAGGTGCTGGGCCTGCCCTACCCGGGCGGCCCCTTGGTGGACCGGAATGCCCGTTCGGGGGATGCCCTCCGCTTCGCCCTTCCAAAACCCGCCATCGAAGGACTGGACCTGAGCTTCAGCGGCATCAAGACCGCGTTCGTTGCCTTGGTGAACCGCGGGGAATTGCGCCAACCGGGCTTCAAGGAAACCGAACGCGCCGATCTGTGCGCCTCGCTTCAACATGCCATCATCGACCACCTGATGGCCAAACTGCGGCGCGCCATACGCGAACTGGGCGTGAACCAGGTGGGCATTGCCGGCGGCGTGGCTGCCAACAGCGGACTTCGCCTGCGTTTGGCCGAGCTGGGACGCCGGGAAGGAGTGGACGTGTTCGTGCCGCCCATGGCCTACTGCACCGACAATGCCGCCATGATCGCCATGGCCGGCCACCACCTGCTGGAAGCCGGGCAGTTCGCCCCCCTGGACGTGGTGCCCGTGCCCCGCACCCATTGACACCGGAACAGTGGACTAACTTTGCGCAGCATGACCAATGCACGCTCCCCACTTCTCCTGTCCGGCCTGCTATGCCTGTCGATGTCGGTCATGGCGCAGGATGCCCGGTTACTGGTGACCGAAGGGGACAGCCTGCTAGCGGCCGCCAGCCCGGCCAAGGCCATGGCCAAATTCAACGCGGCGGTGCAATTGTCGCCCTCCGCGGATACCTATGCCGCCCGCAGCAGCGGCTGGTACTACATGGGCAAGTACGACAAGTTCCTGGAAGACGTGCGCAATGCCTTGGACCGGGACAGCCTGAACGTGCGCGCCAACCACCTGCGTGCACTCCATGCACTGCGCACCAACGACAACCCGGCCGCCATCCACTTTGCCACCCAAGCCATCGAGGGTAGCGCCAACAAGGAGCAGCACCTGCGCGCCATGATCGTGCGCGGTGAGGCGGAAGCCGCGCTGGGCATGACGGACAAGGCCATTGCCGACCTCTCGGCCGGGCTGGAAGAATGCCGGCCCGAGGACACCGAGGCAATGAAGATGCTGGCCAGGCTGTTGGATGCGGCCAATGACCCGGCGGGAAGCCTGGCGATGCTGGAAAAGCTCTGTGAGATGGAACCGGGCGACATCGGCAACTGGAGCAACAGAGGATTTGAACTGATCCGCCTCGAACGCTTTCAGGAAGCCGTGGACGTGCTGGACCGCGCCCTGAAGCTGGACAAGGACGAACCGGTGGTACTGAGCAACAAGGCCTACGCCGTGCTGAACTTGGGTCGACTGGACGAGGCCTTTACCGTAGTGAACCACAGCCTGCGCTCGGACAAGGCCAATCCGTACGCCTTGCGTACCCGGGCCCTGATCTATTTACGCAAGGGTGAACGCGGGAAGGCGTGCGACGACCTTACCCTCGCCAAGGCCATGGGCGGCGCACCCGAAGTGGATGCCTTGGTGAAGGAGCATTGCGCCGGCCTGCCCACCAAACCGTAACTGCCACAACCACTGCGTGCACAAGCCCCTGCCAGCAAATTCGTAGTATTGGCACCCGATCAAAAAAATAACATGAACCTGCTTTGCCCCACCGACCTGAGCTTGGCGGCTGACATTGCCCTGAGCTATGCCGGACACATTGCTAAACATGCTTCCGGTGAGATCACCCTGTTCCATGCACTGGCCAAGAAAGAGGCGGCACCCGACGATACCGTCTTGGGCAAGGCCCATGAGGCGAACCTGGGGCAGTTGGCCACTGCAGGCGTGAAGGTGCACCAAGTGCTGCGGGCAGGTCCCTTCATGAAGGAGATCGCCGCCGAATCCGCCAAGGGCCACAGCTTGGTGGTGATGGGCACCCATGGTGTGCGCAGCCTGCGGCAGGAGATCCTGGGCTCCGACATGCTCCGGTTGGTACGCTCCGTGGCCGCTCCTTCGTTGGTGGTGCAAGCCTATTCGCCCCGCCAGGTGCGGATGAAGAAGATCCTGATGCCCGTGGCCGCACATGACGACATTTCGCCCCTGCTGACCACGGTTTGCACCTTGGCCAGATCTTGCGGCTCCGAAGTGGAGGTCTACCAGCAGCTGGTGGAGGGGCAATCCACCAGCAACCAGCTCCTGCTAAACAAGCAGCAGATGCTGCAGCGCCTGAAGAAGGAAGGCATTCCCTACAAGGAGGTGAATGAGCCGGTGGAGAAGTTCTACGAGGGCTTCGTGTTGCGCACCATCCGCTACGCGCGCAACAACAACGTGGATTGCATCGCCATCATGGCACAAGCCAGCGGCGAGCACAAGAAGATCGCTGACAAGGAAAAGCAGGAACTGCTCACCAACGAGCTGGGCGTGCCTGTGCTGTGCGCGGTGTAGGGCTGCGGCGCTACCCCCCGCTGAACTCCCCGGCCAGCATCTCCGCCTGCCGCAGCACCAGCTCCGTGGCCAGCTTCTGCATATCGGGAGGATAGCCGAAGTGCCGCAGTGTCCGCTTCACGATCACCTTCAGCTTCGCCTTCACGCTCTCCTTGATCGTCCAGTCGATACTGGCGTTCTGGCGCACGCGCTCGGTGAGGACCACGGCCAGTTCGCGGAGCTTCTCCTGTTGCATCAGCTCCTTGGCGCTGTCATTGTTCGCCACGGCGGTGTAGAAGGCGTACTCGTATTCGCTGAGACCCATATCGGCGGCCTGCTTGTCGCCGGCGGTGATCTCCTTGCTCACCTTGATCAGCTCCTCGATCACTTCGGCGGCGGTAAGGATCTTGTTGTGGTAGCGCTTGATGCTGTCCTCCAGCATGTCCATCAGTGATCGGCTCTGCACAATGTTGGTGCGGGCGCGGGCCTTGATCTCGTCGTTCAGCAACTTCTTGAGCACTTCAATGGCCACGTTCTTGTGCGCCATGCCCTTCAGCTCAAACAGGAATTCCTCGCTGAGCACGGAGATGTCCGGCTTCTTGATGCCCGCCGCATCGTACACGTCGATCACCTTGTCACTCACCAACGCCTGGTCGATCACCTGCCGGATGGTGGTCTCCAACTCCTCATCGGTACGACCGCCTCCGGTACCGTCGAACTTCACGAGACGGGCCTTCACGGCTTGGAAGAAGCCGACCTCGTCCTTCACGTCCATCGCCTGGTCGTGCGGGATGGCAATGGCGAAGGCCTTGCTGAGCGCCGTGACCTCGTTGATGTACCGCCGCTTGCCGTCCTCCAGGCCGAGGATGTGTTCTTCAGCGGCAAGGATCAGCGACAACTTCTTCGCCGTATCCGCTTGGAAATACTCCTCATAGGGGAAGCCGCTGTACAGGTTGGCGACCACTTCCAATTTCTCCAGCATCAGCGTAACAGCCTGCTCCTGTGCGATGGTGGGGTCACCCTTGCCACCGGCATCGGAATAGAAGCTGAGCGCCTTCTTCAGGTCGGCGGCGATGCCGAGGTAATCCACCACAAGGCCGCCGGGCTTGTCATGGAACACGCGGTTCACGCGGGCGATGGCCTGCATCAGGTTGTGCCCCTTCATCGGCTTGTCGATGTAGAGCGTATGCATACTGGGGGCATCGAAACCGGTGAGCCACATATCGCGCACGATCACTAATTGCAGCGGATCGTTGGGGTCCTTCATGCGTTCGGCCAGGGCGCGGCGCTGGTCCTTGGTGCTGTGGTGCCGGGCCATGGCCGGGCCATCCGATGAGGCGGCCGTCATCACCACCTTGATCTTCCCTTTGCTCAGGTCGTTGTCATGCCAATCCGGGCGCAAGGCGATGATCTCCTTGTACAGTTCTGCCGCGATGCGGCGGCTCACTGGCGATGGCGGGAAGCGTGCGCAGGTAGGCGATGATGCTGTATACATCCTCCGTCGCCAACTTGTTGTAGTACGGATAGGGCATCACGGGGAAGAAAGGATGACCGTCGCGGCTCACACCGCTGGTGATCGCGCGGTAGATCTCCCCGTCGCTCCAGTGTTTGAGGTTGAAAGGCGTGATGTTCTTCGAAACGAACCGGCCCGGGAAGTTCATGTTCCGGTCGAAGACCTCCCCGCCTTTGCCGAGCGTTCCGGGCTCCAACGGAGCTGAAAATTTGTTCCAATTGCGGGTGCTGTGGCAGTCCATGCAGACCGTGACGTGGTTCGCCAAGTACTTGCCGCGTTCCACGCGCTGCGGGGTGAGCTCCACTTTCAGATCTTTCTGCACCGGGATGTCCGGCAGTGCTTTGGTGATGTACATGATGGCCCCACCGATGACCAAGATCAACACGATCAATAGCACGCCCAGGATCTTCGCCAGCCGTTTCATTTCGCTCAATGGTTTGGACGGCGAATGTAGACGGGAGAGCAAGCAATCACTGGACATGACCGCGTAATTTTGACGAATGGCCGGACGAAAGGCTGATCAGCGCGGCATGGCGAACAAACGCATCGGCAAGGAAGAGTTACACCGGATCTAGCGCGCGGCTGTCCGGAAGGAACAGAAGGACCAAGGCGCCCTGGACGGACGTTTCCGCGAAAAAGTGGAGCCGAGCACAAAGACGTACAAGCGCAAGCCGAAGCACCGCAAGCGGGAGCCATAAGGCAGGGCCTCAGTGCTTTTCTGCGAGCACTGCGGCGATCATCGGTCCAATGGAGGCATGCACCCGCACCGGGGCGGGGATATCCTCTACGTTCAGGTCCAGCAACGCGGCCCCGCAGCAATGGATGCGGGACCGGCCGTGCGCCAGGACCTTGGACAAGCGTTCCAGAAAGGTCCGTTCGGTGCCAGGCATCGGCTGCACCGTGCAAAGGCAGCAGGCCACCGTAGGTTCGCCCAGGGAAGCGGCCAGTTGGCCCAGGTCCGACAAGGGCACGCTCTCACCCAGGTAGATGGTGCGCATGTTGCCGCGCCGCAAACGATAGTGCAGGTAGAGCAAGCCCAGGTCGTGGATCTCGTTCTCCGGAAGGAAGAGCAACGCGATGGGCCTATGTCTGTCGTTCCCTAGCGGCAAGGCGTCCAACGCGCCGATCAGCTTTTGGCGCACCAGGCTGCTGGCGAAATGTTCCTGCGCCGGGCAAATGGCGCTGCTTTGCCAGAACAGCCCCAGCAATTGCAATAAAGGCAGATAGAGGTGCTCGATCAACGCCTCGAATCCATGGTCCACGCGGTAGTTGCGTGATGTCTGTTCGAACAGGGCCTCGTCATAGGCCAGGGTGGCCATCTTCAAGGTGTTCAGCGCTTCACTCTGCCCCAGGTCCACCCGGTCCGCGCTGGACAGGATGTGCTGTTCACGCTGCTTCGGGGTCATGGCCGCCACCTCTGAAATGGAGCGCCCGCCTTTCAGCAGCAGGGTCGTGTTAAGCAGCGTCTTCAGGTCCTCGATGGAGTAGGAGCGGATGTTCGTGTCCGAGCGCTCCGGCGCCAACAGCCCGAAGCGCCGCTCCCACGCGCGGATGGTGTGCGCCTTGATCCCGGAGAACAGTTCGAGGTCCTTGATGCTGAACCGGTCGCTGTAGAAGGCGGGGCGTTTGGTCTTCATGGGTTGGCCAATGGTGAAGAGGCGGTCCTTGACCGCCTCTTCACCTTTACGGCTGTTCGTGGGTCTTCACCGTACCACCTGCAAAGGAAGCGAAGTTGATGCATCGCCCTGCCGCACCAGAAGCCGGTAGAGCCCCGGGCTTAACCGCTGCACGTCGATGGGGGAGGCCAAATGTCCCTGCTGGAGCTGGTTTTCACCGAGGTCCATCACGATGCGGCCGGTGGCATCCGCGATGCGTAGCAGCACGGGCAGGTCCTGCGCACCGGTCAATTGCAGGTGTACCCGGTCGGTGGCCGGATTGGGGAAGAGCTGGACGGAAGCCGCGCTCAGATCGGATTCGCTGATCCCTGTGGTGTTTGACAACGGCACGAGGGGCCCTCCGGTGGCCAGCGAGGCCCACAGCCCGAAAGCCGGTCCGTTGCTGTTCATCGAGGGATCGAGGAAGCCGCTGGCGAACACCGTGATGGCCTGGCCTTCCAGCCCGAGATCGGCCAGTGGAGCGGCAAAGGAGGCCACAGGCTGCCCGTCCGCCGTGCGCACCTCCAGGGTGTAGTTGGCCGTGGGCACTTCCAGATAGCCTGCAAATTCACCATACGGAAGATCATCCACCAAGGTGGCTCCACCAAGCACGGCCGTCTCCGCCACGTCCACGGTAGGCGCGTCCGTGGCCCCATGGAAGACGAGCACGTCGGTCTGCATAGGATCCGTGGCCGCCTCGCGTGCGCCATCGGTCGCGTAGAGGTCGAAGGGCTTCACAGGAGAGTAGCCACTGGAGCTGACGATGCCATTGGCCACCAAGAGGTAACTACCACCGTCATCCAATGAGTAGGTGTAGTGTGCGATCGCCCCGGCCGTGTCACTGCTGGTGGGCGCTGCAATGCTTACCACGAAGGGCACACCGGCCTGCACGTCCACGAAGGGGCTGGCGGTGCGGAAAGCGAAGTCATCCAGCAGCAAGGTGTTGTTCAACCACACGTCCACGGTCGCGGCGGCCAGGTCGGCGCAGTTGTGTACCACCTGCACGCGGGCCGTGGGAATGGCCACCGAAGGAAGCGGCACCAGCGGACCACCGGCGGGCAGCGCCACATAAAGTCCGAAGGCCGGACCGTTGCTGTTCATTGACGGGTCGAGGAATCAACTGGCCAGCACGGTGATCGCTGCGCCGTCCAGGCCCAGGGTGGACAAGGGAGCAGAGTAGGCCGCTACTATGGTGCTGTTCGCAGCATCACGCACCTGGAGTGTATAGTCGGCGGTGGGCAATGCGAGGTATCCGGCGAATTCGCCATAGCTGATGTTGTCCACGGCAGTGGCGTTCAACACCCCGCTTTCGTAAACGTCCACGGTGGGTGCGTCGGTGGCGCCATGATAGACGAGCACATCGGTATTGCCTGCGGAGGCGCTTTGTTCCGCCATGTCATGGACCGCAAGCGAGAATGGCGTTTCCGGAGCATACCCCGACGGACTCACGGTGCCGGAGGCCACGATGAGGTAGGATCCGCCCGAAGCCAGCGTGAAGCTCTGCTGGAAGATGGCATCTGCAGCGCTGCTGCTGGTTCCAGGGGCGATCGCCACATCCAAGGCCACACCGGCAGGCACCTCCACGAACGGGGTGGCCGTGCGGAACGCGAAATCGTCGAGCAGGAGGTCGCCGTTCACATAGACATCCACCGATGCGGCGGCGAGGTCCGCGCAGTTGTGGATGATCTGTACCTGGGCGGTAGAACCACCGCCGGCCCATGCTCCGGCAGGAAAGCAGCATACCGCTGCGAGGAAGAGAGGAGTGCTGAGTTTCATCGTTCTGGGTTTTTGGTTTGGCAAACGTACAATCAAAACAATCTGAATGTTCAATGAAAAGCGGATTATAATGAACAGAACTAATTTTGGCCCATTGTACAAACGATTTCCGATCCGGTCGAAAAGTGCCTATAAGTACTAAATGAAGAGGGTTCGAGGCTCCACCGTTCCGTCGATGAACAGCAGGTCGATATCTCCACATGTTCAACGTCGCGATATGGAAGTTCAACAATAGCGTATGTTTGTCGAACAAATGGAAGCGAAGCGATCCCGTTCGGTGGCGGTCATCGGCGCTGGCATCTCCGGCCTGGCCGCAGCTTCCGTGCTGGCCCAACACGGGTATCGCGTCAGCGTGTTCGACCGGCACGAAGAGGTGGGCGGAAGGGCGCGCACCTGGCGGCAGGACGGCTTCACCTTCGACATGGGCCCCAGCTTCTACTGGATGCCGGACGTCTTCGAGCGCTTCTTCGCCCGCTTCGGCACCTCGGCTGGCCGGTTCTACTCACTCAAGCGCCTGGACCCCTCTTATACAGTGGTGTTCAACAAAGATGACCGTTGGCCCATGCCAGCGGGCCGTGCAGCTGTCAAGGCCTTGTTCGAGCGCGAGGAAAGCGGCGCGGCAAGGCGATTGGACGCCTTTCTGGACGAGGCCGCGCTGAAATACCGCGTGGGCATGCAGCACATGGTATACAAGCCCTCGCTATCGTGGGGGGAATACATGGAGCCGAACGTTTTGGCCGGGTTGCTGCGCACGTCGGTCCTGTCTTCGCTGCGGCGACATGTCCGCGGCCATTTCCGCAGCCCGCGCATCCGGCGCGTGATGGAGTTTCCGGTACTCTTCCTGGGCGCCATGCCCCAGCATACACCGGCGCTGTACAGCCTGATGAACCATGCCGACATCGACCTCGGCACCTGGTATCCCATGGGCGGCATGGGCCGTGTGATGCAGGCCATGCAACGGTTGGCGGAGGAACAAGGCGTGGTCTTCCATTTGGGTGAAGAAGTGGAGCGGATCGTCGTGCAGGAAGGCCGTGCCAAAGGGCTCCGCACGTCGAAGGGCGTGCATGGTGCGGATGCGGTGCTTGCCAGCGCCGATTACCACCATGTGGAACAGGACCTGCTCGGCGATGGACAGCGCGGCTACAGCCCGGCCTTCTGGGAAAAGCGCACCATGGCCCCGAGCACCTTGCTCTTCTATGTCGGATTGGACACCCGACTGCCAAGCGCTGATCACCACATGCTTTTCTTCGATGAAGACCTGGATGCGCATGGCGAGGATATCTATACGCATCGCCGATGGCCGCGCAAACCCTTGTTCTACCTGAGCTGCACGAGCGTCACCGATCCTTCCACCGCACCCGCTGGATGTGAGAACCTGGTGGTGTTGATCCCGATCGCCAGCGGTGCCGTGGATGATGATGCTACCCGCGAGCGGTACTTCGATCTGGTAGCCGAGCGCCTCTTGCGCTATATCGGCATCGATATCCGCCGCCATTTGCGCGTTAAACGGAGCTATTGCGTGCGTGACCTGGAGCAGGACCATCACGCTTTCCGTGGCAACGCCTACGGACTGGCCAGTACGCTCGCACAGACCGGGCCGCTGCGGCCACGCATCAAAAGCCGCCGGGTGAAGGGCTTGTATTTCGCCGGCCAGCTCAGCGTGCCTGGACCCGGACTTCCCCCCGCACTGATCAGTGGCCAGGTGGCCGCCGACCTCATCAACCGAGAGATCACATCCCGATGAACACATTGGCCTTGTACGATTCCGTATGTGCGGAGGCGAGCAGCTCCGTGGTGCGCCGCTACAGCACGTCCTTTTCCATCGGCGTCCGGGCGCTCCATCCCCGGCTGCGCGGTCCGATCAAAGCCATCTACGGCTTCGTGCGCTTTGCGGACGAGATCGTGGACACCTTCCACGGAAAGGACAAGGCGGCGCTGCTGGCCCGTTTCCGCGAGGACACCTACCGCGCCATCGCCGAGGGCATCAGCCTGAACCCGATCCTGCACAGTTTCCAACAGTGCGTGAACACCTACGGCATCGGCCGGGAACTGATCGATCCCTTCCTGGACAGCATGGCGATGGACTTGCAGCGCAAGGATCATGACCAAGTTTCGTTCACTACCTACGTCATGGGTTCCGCGGAGGTGGTCGGACTGATGTGCCTGCGGGTGTTCTGCGAAGGGAATGAGGCGGACTACCAGCGATTGAAGCCGGCGGCCGTGCGGCTGGGCGCGGCCTTCCAGAAAGTGAATTTCCTGCGCGACATCCAGGATGACCTGGGATCGTTGGGGCGCAACTATTTCCCGGAGGTGGTGGCGGAGCGTTTTGATGAAGGCATGAAGCGCAACGTGGAGAACGAAATGGAGAATGATTTCAAGGCCGCGCTCGTCGGCATCCGGGCGTTGCCGCGCACGGCGCGACTGGGCGTGTACATCAGCTACGTGTACTACCTCAATTTGTTCAAACGCATCCAAGGCCTCTCCGCGGCGCGGGTCATGCAGGAACGCATCCGCTTGGGCAATCCCGAGAAGGTACGCCTCTTCGCCACCTGCTGCATCAAATACCGCATCGGATGGATCTGAACGACATGGGAAATTTTATCGGGGAACGCGTGGTGCTCGTGGACGAGCAGGACCGCGAGATCGGGAGCATGGAGAAAATGCAGGCCCATCGCGCGGGCATGCTGCACCGGGCGTTCAGCATATTCCTCTTCGATCCCCAAGGACGCACACTTCTCCAACAGCGCGCCCATGGAAAGTACCACACCCCGGGCTTGTGGAGCAATGCCTGCTGCAGCCATGTGCGACCGGGCGAGGCCGTGCAGGCCGCGGCCCATCGGCGTTTGCGGGAGGAGCTGGGCGCGGACTGCGAACTGGACAAGCGCTTTGTGTTCACCTACAAGGCAGAGGTGGGCAACGGGCTGGTGGAGCATGAAGTGGACCATGTGCTCTTCGGCACCTCTGCGGGCCCGTTCCGCCCGTCGCCGGATGAGGTGGCCGATCTCCGCTGGGCGGAGCCCGATGCATTGGAGCGCGAGCTGCAGGAACGTCCGGAGGATTTCACTCCTTGGCTGCGCATCATCTGGCCTGCGGTGCGCCGTTTGCTCAAGGTGCCGCAGCCATGATGGACAAGCCGCGCATCAATGTCCATTGGTTCCGCCGCGACCTGCGGCTGGAGGACAACCATGCGCTGTTCCGTGCCTTGGCCGATCACGGCAACGTGTTGTCACTGTTCATCTTCGATACCGATATCTTGGACCGGTTGGAGCAACGCAACGACCGCCGCGTGGACTTCATCCATCGGGCATTGCAGCGGATCAAACGGCGCCTGGAGGAACGCGGAAGCACCCTCCTTGTGAAGCACGGCAAACCCTTGGATGTGTGGCGGCAATTGCTGCAGCAATACGCGGTGGACGCGGTGACCGCGGTGCACGACCATGAGCCTTATGCCTTGGAACGGGACAAAGCCGTTCGCGAAATGCTTGAGCAGCATGGAGTGATCTTCAGGACCTTCAAGGACATCAGCGTGTTCGAGCGCGACGAAGTGCTGAAGGCGGACGGTACGCTGTACACCGTGTTCACTCCGTACGGACGCAAGTGGCGTTCACTCCTGGACGAGCAAGCGCTGCAGCATTTTCCCTCGGAAGCGCAGTTGGACCGCTTGGCCGTCCATGATCCGTCTTCCTTTCCGCCGCTGGCGGAGATCGGGTTTGAGGCCACCGACCTGCGCGAGCCGCCGCCGGAGGTGCCGGACCGCTTGATCGCGGAGTACGGAAAGACGCGCAACCTGCCGGGCATGGCAGGCACTTCGCGTCTGGGGGTCCATCTGCGCTTCGGCACCGTGAGCGTTCGCGCCTTGGCCAGACAGGCCATGGGCCAGGGCGAAGTCTTCCTGAACGAATTGGCCTGGCGCGAATTCTTCATGCAATTGCTGTGGCACTACCCGCACGTGGTGGACCGTTCGTTCAAGCCCGCCTACGACCATATTCCTTGGCGCGACGATCCAACTGGATTTGAGGCGTGGTGCCAAGGCCGCACCGGATTCCCCTTCGTGGACGCCGGGATGCGCGAACTGGCGGCAACCGGCTTCATGCACAACCGGGCCCGCATGGTCACCGCCAGCTTTCTGGTGAAGGACCTGCTCATTGATCCGAAGCTCGGCGAAACCTGGTTCGCGCGGCACTTGCTGGATTTCGAACTGAGCAGCAACAACGGCAACTGGCAGTGGGCCAGCGGCAGCGGCTGTGATGCGGCGCCATGGTTCCGCGTGTTCAATCCCACCTTGCAACTGGAGCGGTTCGACCCGGAGCTGCGCTACGTGCATCGTTGGGTGCCGGAGTACGGCACCTTCGACTATCCGGTGCCCATCGTGGACCATGCGGCGGCCGTGAAGCGTACCATCTCCCGCTACAAAACGACCTTGGACGAATGGAAGGCTTGACCCACGCACCGATCATCACCCGCAGCAGGCCCTTGCACCGCACGCACCAGCTGCAACGTCGGCAATTCCTCCCCATCACCCGGGAGGAAGCCTGGGCCTTCTTCAGTGCCGCGGCCAACCTGGGGAAGATCACGCCCCCGGACATGGGCTTCCATATCCGCAGCATGCATCCTGCGCAAGGCATCAGCGAAGGCCAACGGATCACCTACACGGTGCGTCCCTTGTTCGGTGTGCCGCTCAGGTGGGTCACGGCCATCACGCGGGTGGAGGCGCCGCACACGTTCACCGATGAGCAACTGAAAGGCCCCTACGCCCTTTGGCGCCATACGCACAGCTTTGAGGCCGTGCCGGGCGGCACGGTGGTGATTGATCAGGTGGAATACCGCATGCCCTTGGGCCCACTGGGCGAATTGGCCTGGCGGCTTTTTGTCCGCAAGCGGTTGGACCAGATCTTTGATTTCCGCCAACGGGCCCTGCAGGAACTTTTTCCGAACAGATGAACTGGTGGTTCAACATCGGCATTGTGGCGGCCGTATTCGTGGCCATGGAATTCGTGGCCTGGGCCATGCACCGCTATGTGATGCACGGCTTCCTGTGGGTGCTTCACCGCGACCACCACAAACGCGACCACCACCACGTGCTGGAGCGGAACGATGCCTTCTTTCTGGTATTCGCCGTGCCCTCCATGTGCTTTTTCCTAGCCGGTGCGCTCAAGGGCCCGGCCGCGCCGTGGACTTGGATCGGCCTCGGCATTTTACTCTATGGCATCGCCTATTTCCTGGTCCACGAGATCTTCATCCACCAACGGATCAAATGGTTCCGCAACAGCCGCTCGGTGTACTTCCTGGCCCTGCGCCGCGCACACAAGGTCCACCACAAGCACCTCGGAAAAGAGGATGGGGAGTGCTTCGGCATGCTGGTGGTGCCCTGGCGTTATTTCCGGGAGGCTTGGCGGATCAAATACGGCCTTAAGGCGAACGCGTGATGTGGACCTACCTCTGGGTGGACCTAGGCGCGTTCATCATTCCCTTCCTGTTCAGCTTCCATCCACGGCTCCGGTTCCATCGCGAATGGGGGAGGGCCTGGCCGGCGATCCTCGGCATGATGCTGCTTTTCATCCCATGGGACATCCTCGCCACGGCGCGCGGTGTTTGGGGTTTCAACGATGAACACCTCATCGGCGTGCAACTGCTCGGCCTGCCCGTGGAGGAATGGCTTTTCTTCTTCTGCATTCCTTACGCCTGCCTGTTCACCTACCATTGCTTCCAGGTGCTGAACGTGCCCGGCCTTTCCGGGCGGGCAGCACGCGCGGTGACGTGGGTCCTGCTGCTGTTAAGCGTGGGAATGGCTTGGACCTTTCGTGAGCGCATGTACACGGGCCCCACCTTCGCGTTGTGCGCCTTGTTCTTCGTGCTGCTCTTGCTGCGACCACAGCTGCTCCCCGCTGGCCGCGCCTACTTCACTTATGGAGTGCTGCTGCTTCCTTTCTTCATCACCAACGGCATCCTCACCGGCACCGGCCTGGAGCGACCAGTGGTGTGGTACAACGCAGCACATATCATGGGCCCGCGGCTGGGCAGCGTGCCCGTGGAGGATGTGTTCTACGGCCTGCTGATGTTCCTGCTCACGGTGTGGTTGTTCGAGGCCGCACCGTGGCGGAAACGCGGGATGCCGCTGGCGCTCGGGCTGGGCGTGCTGATCACGCTTTCTTCATTCAGCGGCCCGGCCGATCGCGCAGACCTGGAACTGCTCCGGCATAACTACCCCTTGGCCGCACACGACCGTGGGCGTTGCCGCGCAATGATCGATCGCCTGGAAGAACTTCCGCCCAACCCCATCACCAGCGGCTACCTCGGTGCATATGAAGCCCTCTGGGCCCAGCATGCGCTCAACCCGATCACCAAGCTCAGCAGTTTCCGGCGCGGAACGCAACGCATCGATAAGGCCATAGCGATCGATCGGGACAACGTGGAGCTGCGCTTTTTACGCCTGTCCATCCAGCGCAATTGCCCCGCCTTCCTGGGTTACGATCGCCAGCAGGCCGAGGACGAACAGATCCTGAGGCAACAGAGCGGTTCGGTCCACTCCCCGCAATTGCAGGGAATGATCGCTGAGCTGCTCGCGAAGGAATAGGGGGACCGACCTGCGCTCAAGTCCCAGGCGGGGCATGCATGAGGATCTCATGCGCGAGATCACGGCCACATGAACGCCTTGAACAATTACAAGTACGACGAGCTTGGCAACCTGATCGCGGATAAGTGCGAGGAGATCGCCAACATCGAATGGACGGTGAACGGCAAGGTGAAGCACATCACGTGCACAGCAGGCAGCACCAAGCCCGGACTATGGTTTGCGTACGGGGCTGATGGCCTGCGGATCTCCAAGACGGTGGGCGATCCGCTCAACGGCGGTTACCGCGAATATTACCTTCGTGATGCGCAAGGCCATGCCCTGAGCGGAACCGAAGGGATGGCCATGTACAAATACGCCAACAACGGCACGAGCCTGAAGGTGACCGAACGCCCCGTGTACGGCAGCCAGCGGCTGGGCAGCTACACGCGGTAGATGGAACTGATGGGCGAAGCCGCGACACCTCAATGGCCCTACGTGCAGCCCATGCAGGCACCCTTGAAGCGCTACGAACTCACCGACCACTTGGGCAACGTGGCCGCGGTGGTAACGGGGCGGTTGCTGCCAGGCAACGGTTCAGCATTGCGCATTGCCCGGTCGGGCAGCGGAACTGATCGGCTGGTAAGGCCCCCGAGTGCCCTGGCATGCAACAGGTCTAT
>CAZXLV010000050.1:0-14766 GCA_964641405.1 uncultured Limnobacter sp.
CGGGATCGATGCGCAAGGCAATCTCGGCGCGCGCCTCTTCCTGCGCCAGGGTCAGCGCCTCGAGTCGCTCGGCCTCGCGCGTCAACTCGACCATGCGTGCCGCGCGCCGCTCTTCCTCGGTGTGCTCGAGCAGGTCCAGGCGATCGATCGCCTCCTCGAAGGTGGCCAGGTCGCTGTCGAAGTTCTCGATGATCCAGTCGACGATGCCGGCAATGCCCGTGGCAAGCGTCGACCCCGGCGTCGCATCGGCATCGGGATCGGTAGCCAGGTCCGAGATGCGGTCGATCAGGCGGCGCATGGGATGCTGGCGACGAGCGAAAAAGCTGCGGTCGATCAGCGCCGCCTTCACGGCAACCACCTGCAGGCGCAGCAACTGCTGCTTGATCACGTCGGGCAGGCGACGGTCGGCATAGATGTAGTCGAAAACCAGCGAGACGATCTCGACGGTCAGCTGATCGAGCGCCGAACCCTTGTCGCGGGCGTGATCGAGCAGCCTGGTGGCCAGCGGCGCACTGCCCGCCTCCGCCACGGGAGGCGCCGACTGCATGGTGTGCAAGGCCTCGATCAGCGGCGGCTCGACCGATGGCATCGGCAGGTCAGCCATGCCGAAGGTGCCGGGATCCGACAGCATGCGCGCTGCCGAGCGACGCGCCGAGGGTTGACCGGCCGAGATCTGCCGGATCAGGTTGGTAAACGCTTCCAGCCCGGGCGGCCCGCCGGGCGCACCGCCGCCGGCCCCGGTCGGGGCGCCGCTACCGCCGGCGAAATCGATCGCGCCGATACCCGCGGGGTGGCCCCCGGCGAACTCGCCGGGTTCGGCGTGCCAGGGCCCGGCACCCGCCCATGAGGCGGTCGGGGCAGTGGCGCCGGACGCACCCGCGGCCTCGGCGGCGCGATCGGCGCGTCGTGCGCCGGGAGTGGTCTGCACGCGGGGCTTGATGCGGGGCAGGATGCGATTGCTGACCAGGCGCTCATTGACGCTCGAATAGACCTGGTTGAGGTTGGCCGAAACGTGCGGCTCGAATGCCTGCAACAGCGCCGACCTGACCTCGGTGGCCGGAGCCAGTTCGTCGAGAGTGTGGCGCAGCGCTTCGAACACCGCCTCGGGTGATGCCGGATGCTCGTTCTCCTCGAACCAGTCCCGATCGAGCAGCGCGGCCAGGCGCGCGCGCATGCCCAGCACTTCGCCCGGATCCAGCTTGCCGCGCGAGCGCTGCACCATCCGGTCGACCGCGATGCGGCTGTCGATGGCATCGTCGCCGACCAGCGACAGCTCGCCGGTCGCTTGCGCAACGCTGGCGGGTGCGGCCCGGTCGAACATGCGTCGCTCGAACACCTCGGAGAAGGATTGGCGGAAACGCAGTTCGATCGCACTGCGATGCACGCGCACCAGCGACACTGCATCGAGCAGTGCCTGTTGCGCGTCGCGCCGGGTTTCCTTCAGGGCGGTGGCCGTCAGTTCTTCGCCGATGCGGTCGAGCGCCTCGCCGATCACCCGCGCCAGGCGCGAGACCACCATCTCGCGACAATCTTCCAGCAGTTCGAAGCGCCGGCGCGGGTCGACCGTCATTGCCGTATCGTCGTCGATGACGGAGGTCGTTTCGCGAAGGTCGGCGGGCATGGCGGACGGCGCGCACGCGCGCGCGTTGAAGACGGACACAGGGGCATGCTAGGGGCCGCTTCGCCGCCCGGTCAACGAATCGGGGATGAGCGGCGCCCTGCCGCTGCTGTGAGTCACGCTTCGGCCGACGAACGGCGGCCGACGAACGGTGCGCCGCAGGCGCTTCACAACTTCTCAGCGCTGCGCGCTGGCGTCCACCACGGTCCAGGCGGTCATGTTGACGATCCGGCGCACGGTTGCCGAGCCGGTCAGGATATGCGCGGGCTTGGCCACGCCCAGCAGTACCGGCCCGATCGAGACGTTGTGCCCCGCTGCAGTCTTGAGGAGGTTGTAGGCGATATTGGCTGCGTCCAGCCCCGGCAGCACCAGCAGGTTGGCCTCGCCGCTGAGGGTGGAGCGCGGCATGATGCGCCGGCGCAGGTCTGCATCGAGCGCCACGTCGCCGTGCATTTCACCGTCGACTTCCAGCGCGGGCGCGCGCTCGCGAATCCGCGCGAGGGCTTCGCGCATGCGTACCGCGCTTGCCTGGCCGGAGGTGCCGAAATTCGAATGCGACAGCAGCGCCACCTTCGGCAGGATGCCGAACCGACGCAGTTCCTCGGCGGCCATCAGCGTGATTTCGGCAAGCTGATCGGCGTCCGGCTCGACATTGACATGCGTGTCGACCAGGGTGACCTGCCGATTGGGCAGCATCAGGGTGTTCATCGCCGCATACACGCTGGCCCCCTCGCGCCGGCCGATCACCTGGTCGATGTAGTTCAGGTGCAGCGGAAAGGCGCCGAAGGTACCGCAGATCAATCCGTCGGCATCGCCCATGTGCACCATCATCGCGCCGATCAGCGTCAGGCGCCGGCGCATTTCGATGCGGGCGTATTCCTCGGTGATGCCGCGCCGGTCGGTGAGGCGGTGGTATTCCTGCCAGTAGGCGCGATAGCGCTCGTCCCACTCGGGGTTGACGATCTCGAAGTCGATACCCGGCTTCATGCGCAGGCCGAAGCGCTCGAGCCGGCGCTCGATCACCGCCGGGCGCCCGATCAGCACCGGCCGCGCCAGCCGTTCATCGGCAACCACCTGCACCGCGCGCAGGACGCGTTCGTCCTCGCCTTCCGCGTACACGATGCGCCGGCCACCGGCGTCACGCGCGCTGGTGAAGATCGGGCGCATGAAATGGCCCGAGTGATAGACGAACTGCTCGAGTTGCGTGTGATAGCCATCGAAATCGGTGATCGGCCGCGTCGCCACCCCGGAGTCCATCGCGGCCTTCGCAACGGCGGGGGCGATCCTGGCGATCAGGCGCGGATCGAATGGCTTGGGAATCAGGTATTCAGGGCCGAACGAGAGGTCGGACCTGCCGTAGGCAGTGGCAACGACCTCGGAAGTTTCGGCACGCGCAAGCTCGGCCATTGCGCGGACTGCGGCGATCTCCATCGCACGCGTGATGGTCGTGGCGCCAACGTCGAGCGCACCGCGGAACACGAACGGAAAGCACAGGACGTTGTTGACCTGGTTCGGATAGTCGGCGCGCCCGGTCGCAATCAGCGCATCCTGGCGCACCGCACGGACCTGCTCGGGCATGATCTCCGGCACCGGGTTGGCAAGCGCGAACACCAGCGGACGCGGCGCCATCCGGGCGACCATCTCCGCGCTCAGCACATTGCCGGCCGACAGGCCCAGGAATACGTCGGCATCAGCGATGATGTCCTGGAGCCGGCGATGCGGCGTGTCCTGCGCGAAGCGCTCCTTGACCGGGTCCATCAACTCGGCACGCCCCCGGTAGACCACCCCGGCGAGGTCCGACACCCAGATGTTCTCCAGCGACAGGCCGAGGTCCACCAGCAGATCGAGGCACGCCAGCGCTGCCGCTCCGGCGCCGCTGCACACCAGCTTGACGGCGCCGATCTCCTTGCCGACCACTTCGAGCCCGTTGGTGATGGCCGCCCCGACCACGATGGCGGTGCCGTGCTGGTCGTCATGGAACACCGGGATGGACATCCGCTCGCGCAGGCGCCGCTCGACGTAGAAGCAATCGGGCGCCTTGATGTCTTCGAGGTTGATGCCGCCGAAAGTCGGTTCCAGCGCCGCGATGATCTCCACCAGCTTGTCGAGGTCATGCTCGTTCAACTCGATGTCGAACACGTCGATGCCGGCAAACTTCTTGAACAGCACCGCCTTGCCTTCCATCACGGGCTTGGCGGCCAGCGCTCCGATATCGCCCAGCCCGAGCACGGCGGTGCCGTTGGTCACGACGCCAACCAGGTTGCCGCGACTGGTGTACCGAAAGGCAGCGGCCGGATCGGCGACGATTTCCTCGCAAACCGCCGCAACACCGGGCGAGTACGCCAGCGAGAGATCGCGCTGGCTGACCAACTGCTTAGTCGGGGTGACCGAGATCTTGCCGGGTGCGCCCTGCTCGTGATACTCGAGAGCCGCCTTCCGCAGGAGGGGATCCATGGATGCCTTTCACCTGTACACAGGCCGACAGGATACCCGCCCGCCGCAATCGCCGCCGCCCGATCGGTAAGCGCCTGATCCGATCGGGCGGTCACCGATCGGCCGCTGGCAACAGGGCCTGCTCCAGCACGCGCGCCACGTGCAGCGCCCGGCGCGCCGTGGCGCCGGCGATCTGGTGACGGCAACTGGTGCCGTCAGCGACAATCAGGGTGTCGGGCCCCGCGGCGCGCACCGCCGGCAGCAGCGAGGCTTCGCCCATCTTCATCGAGATGTCGTAGTGCTCGGCTTCGTAGCCGAAGGCGCCGGCCATGCCGCAGCAACCCGAGGCGATGGTTTCCACTTCCAGCGACGGAATCAGCCCGAGCACGACCTCGATCGCCCGCATGGCATCGAAGGCCTTCTGGTGACAGTGACCGTGCAGCAGCGCGCGGCGCTGTGGCAAGGGCTGCAGGCGCAAGGCCAGCCGGCCGGCTTCGTGCTCGCGCGCAAGGAACTCCTCGAACAGCATTGCCCGGGAGGCCAGCGCGAGCGCATCCTCGCCCAGGCCCAGCACGGTGAATTCGTCGCGCATGGTGAGCAGGCACGACGGTTCGATGCCGACCACTGCAACGCCGCGACGCACCCACGGGGCGAGCGCGGCCAGGGTGCGGCGCGCCTCGACCCGCGCCTGCTCGATCTGGCCGCTGGCCAGGAACGTGCGTCCGCAGCACAGCGGCCGCGCCGGCTGCGCATCGCCATCACCCGGGCGCGCGACCTGGACGCGATAGCCGGCGGCCTCGAGCACGCGATATGCCGCCGACAGGTTTTCCGGCTCGAAGTAGTTGTCGAAGGTATCGGCCCACAGCACGACTTCACGCGCGTCCGGCTGCGACGCGGGCTGCGCCGGCTCGCGCGCCTGCTGCTGCGGCGGCCCCGGCCGGTCACTGCCATCGGGCTCGCGCGCGGCTGCCAAGCTGCTGCGGGTGAAGACGTCCCGGCGCCACACCGGCAAGCGGCGCTGCGCCGACAGGCCGAGCACGCGTTCACCCAGCCAGGCAAGCGCGGCAACGCGATTGCGCAGGTTGGCCAGCCCGTGCAACCGGGCCAGCCACGGCGCGTAGCGCGGCAGGTACGCGATCAGCCGCTCACGAAGGCCGACTGCATGTTGCTGGTGATAGTGATGCAGGAATTCGATCTTCATGCGCGCCATGTCGACGCCAGCCGGGCATTCGCGCTTGCAGCCCTTGCATCCGACGCACAGCGCCATGGTGTCGTAGAGCGCCTGCGACCCCAGCGCATCGACGCCGAGCTGGCCCGACAAGGCAAGGCGCAAGGTATTGGCACGCCCGCGCGTGAGGTCGCGCTCATCGCGGGTGACCCGGTAGCTCGGGCACATCGTGCCGGCATCGAACTTCCTGCAGTGGCCGTTGTTGTTGCACATTTCGACCGCCTTGGCGTAGCCCATGGCGGGATCGCCGCCGCTGCCCGGCGCACCGATGCGCCCGCTGGACGCATCGACCTGGACGTCCCAGGCCGACCAGTCGAGCGCGGTCTGCAGCGGCCGCGCCGCATACCCCGGGCGGTGGCGAAACAGCGCGGCATCGTCCATGCGCGAGGGGTGCACGATCTTGCCCGGATTCATCAGTCCGAGCGGATCGAACAGCTCCTTCATCTCCTCGAAAGCCCGTGCCAGCCGCGGCCCGAACTGCCAGCCGACCCATTCGCTGCGAACCAGTCCGTCGCCGTGTTCGCCGGAGAACGCGCCCCGGTACTGGCGAACCAGCGCCGCCGCTTCCTCGGCAATGGCACGCATCTTCGCAGCCCCGCCGTCCGGGCCGCCGCGACGCATGTCGAGGATCGGTCGCACGTGCAGCGTCCCGACCGAGGCGTGTGCGTACCAGGTGCCGCGAGTGCCATGGCGCGCGAACACCTCGGTGAGCCGTTCCGTGTATTGCGCCAGGTGTTCGAGCGGCACCGCGCAATCCTCGATGAACGAAACCGGCTTGCCGTCGCCGCGCATCGCCATCATGCGATCCAGGCCGGCCTTGCGCAGCGCCCAGATGGCTTTCTGGTCCGCCTCGGCGGTCAGGGCGACGACGCAGCCGGGCAGGCCGAGATCACCCATCGCCTCCGCCAGTTGCGCCAGTCGGCGCGCCAGCAGGTCGTGCTGGTCGCCGCAGAACTCCACCAGCAGCACCGCCTTCGGCGCGCGCCCGTCGCGCAAGGGCAGCGTGCGCTCGATGATCGGTCGGTACGTCGCGTTGGCGCGCAGTGGCTCGATCATCGAACCATCGATCAGTTCGACCGCCGACGGCGCCAGCTTCACGATCTGTTGCGTGCTGGTCATTGCCTCGCGCAGGCTCGGGAAGCTCACCACTGCAAGCCTGCGCAGCCTCGGCAGCGGCGACAGGTGCAGCACCAGGCGGCGGAACCAGGCCAAGGTACCCTCCGAGCCGACCAGCAGGTGCGCGAGGTTGACCGAGCCGTCGGCGGTATAGGGGCGCGCGGACTGCGGATGGAACACGTCGAGGTTGTAGCCGCCGACCCGGCGCAGCACGCCAGGCCAGGCACGCGCAATCTCCTCGCGCTCGCGTGCGGCCAGGGCGAACAGCTTCGCGACCAGTTCGCCGGTCCTGCCGGATGCCAGCGGACGTGCCGATGCGGTGCCGAAGGGCCCGAAGTACTCCCGGGTGCCGTCCGGGAGGATGGCATCGATGCCAAGCACGTTGTGCACCATGTTGCCGTAGGCGATCGAGCGCATGCCGCAGGAGTTGTTGCCGGCCATGCCGCCGATCGTGGCCTGCGCCGAACTCGACACATCGACCGGGAACCACAACCCGTGCGGTCTCAGTGCCGCGTTCAACTGGTCCAGCACGACGCCTGGTTGCACCTCCGCGGTCAGCGCCGGCGCATCGATGGAGACAATGCGGTTGAGGCTGCGGCTGGCGTCGATGACCAGTGCGGCGCCGACCGCCTGGCCGCACACGCTGCTGCCCGCTCCGCGCGGCAGGATCGGCACGCGCATCTCGCGCGCCAGTTCGATGGTGGCGACGACGTCGGCTTCGTCGGCAGGAACCACCACGCCAACCGGGTCGACCTGGTAGATCGACGCATCGGTGGCATAGCGTGCGCGCGCAGCGGCATCGAACAGCACGTCGCCGCGAAGTACCCGCCGCAGGCGTTGCGCCAGGCGGCTGCGCGGCGGCCCATGCAGCGGCTGACGATCGATTTCGGTCGGGCGAACGGGGATTTCCTGCATCCGGAAGATCGACTCGCCGGCAACGCACGGCGATTCGGGGTGACTGCTGGGGGGCTTGCTGGCCAGCACTTTTGCATAGAGGATGCAGGCCGGCAAGCTCGATCTTGCGGTTCCATCCCTCGAGGCATTCATGAAACTGTCCAATGGCCTGGCACTCAACGGCCATCCCTCCGGTCGACATTACCTGCAGATCCCCGGCCCGACCAATGTCCCCGACCGCATCCTGCGCGCGATGGACCATCCGACCATCGACCACCGCGGCCCGGAGTTCCAGCAACTCGGCCATTCGGTGCTGGCGGGCATGCGCAGGATCTTCCAGACCACTTCGCCAGTCGTCATCTACCCGGCATCGGGCACCGGCGCCTGGGAGGCGGCGCTGGTCAACACCCTGTCGCCCGGCGACGCGGTACTGATGTGCGAAACCGGGCACTTCGCAGCGCTGTGGAAGCGCCTGGCCGAACGCCTCGGGCTCGAAGTCGAGTTCATCGCGGGCGACTGGCGCCACGGCGCCGATGCGCAGGCCATCGAGGCGCGGCTGTCAGCCGACCGCTCGCATCGCCTCAAGGCCGTGTGCGTCGTGCACAACGAAACGTCGACCGGCGTGACCAGTCGGATCGCCCGCGTGCGCCAGGCCATCGACGGCGCGCAGCACCCGGCGCTGCTGATGGTCGACACGATTTCGGGCCTGGGCTCGATCGATTACCGCCACGACGAATGGGGGGTCGACGTGAGCGTCGCAAGTTCGCAAAAGGGCCTGATGCTGCCGCCCGGCCTGTCGTTCAACGCGATCAGCACCAGGGCGCTGGAAGCCAGCCGCAGTGCCCGCCTGCCGCGTGCCTACTGGGAATGGGCCGACATGCTGGCATCCAACGCCAACGGCTACTTTCCGAGCACTCCGGCCACCAACCTGCTCTACGGCCTGCACGAAGCGATCGCAATGCTGCTCGAAGAGGGCCTGGATCGGGTCTTCGCGCGCCACCTAAGACACGCCGAGGCCACGCGTGCGGCGGTGCACGCCTGGGGCCTGGAACTCCTGTGCGCGAACGCGGACGATTGCAGTCCGGCCCTGACCGCAGTGCTGATGCCCGCGGGCAGCAACGCCGATGCCCTGCGCGACGTCGCCTTGAAGTCGTTCAACCTCTCGCTGGGGCAGGGACTCGGCAAGGTGGCCGGCAAGGTGTTTCGCATCGGTCACCTGGGCGACTTCAACGATCTGGGCCTGATGGCGACCCTGTCCGGCGTTGCCATGTCGCTCGGGCTGGCTGGCGTGCCGCATCGAAGTGCGGGCGTGCAGGCGGCGATGGAGAGTCTTTGCGCGACCCTGCCTGCCACGGCCGCGGCCACGAGGACGGCCTGAATGCCTGCCTGGCCCATCGCGCGCCGTACCGGGCGGATCGAACCGTTTCACGCAATGGAACTTGCCAAGCGCGCCGCGGCGCTCGAGGCGGCCGGCCATCCGGTCATCAACATGGGCATCGGCGAGCCCGACTTCACCGCGCCGGAGCCCGTCGTGGCCGCGCTGGATCGGGCGGTGCGCGCTGGTCACACGCGCTACACGGCGGCCACCGGCCTCGCTGCATTGCGCGAAGCGATCGCACGCGATTACGCCGTGCGCCACGGCCTCGACATCGATCCGGCACGCATCATCGTCACCGCCGGGGCCTCGGCCGCCCTGACGCTTGCGTGCTGCGCGCTGGTCGAGGCGGGTGCCTCGGTGCTGATGACCGACCCGGGCTATCCGTGCAATCGGCACTTCGTGTCCGCGTTCGACGGGGTAGCGCGACTGGTCCCGGTCGGCCCGCAGACGCGCTTCCAGATCACGCACGAAGAGGTGGAATCCCGCTGGTCACCCGACACCGGCGGTGTGCTGCTCGCCTCGCCTGCAAACCCGACCGGCACCTCGATTCCCTTCGACGAAATCGGACGCATCGTCGAGGCGGCCCGCGCACGCGGCGGCTTCACCATCGTCGACGAGATCTATCTCGGCCTGTCCTACGATGGACCGATCCGCTCGGCGCTTGGCCATGGCGACGACCTGATCGTCACCAACAGTTTCTCGAAGTACTTCCACATGACCGGTTGGCGCCTCGGCTGGCTGGTCGCGCCGCCCGCGCTGGCGGGAATGTTCGAGAAACTCGCGCAGAACCTCTACATCTGCGCATCGACGCTGGCGCAACATGCGGCGATCGCGTGCTTCGATGCCGATTCGATCGGCGTGTACGCAGCGCGCCACGCGGAGTTCCGCCGCCGCCGCGACTACATCGTCCCGGCGCTGCGCGGCGCCGGCCTGCCGGTGCCGGTCACGCCCGACGGCGCGTTCTATGCGTATGCCGACTGCCACGCGCACAGCGACGACAGCGCGCAGTTCGCGCTCGAATTGCTCGAGCGCATCCACGTGTCGTGCGTGCCGGGGGTCGATTTCGGCGTCCACGATCCCCGGCGATACCTGCGCCTGTCGTATGCCAGCTCGATGGACCGTCTCGAGGAAGCGATCGATCGCATCGGCAAGCACCTGGCGCAGCGTGATGCACCGCGCCGTTGAGATGTCGCGAGCCGATCAGATGGCGGCCGCTGCGCGCAGCAATTGTGCGATCGGGTCGCTCGCGTGATTTGCCGTGTGCGTGGCCGGCACGCCGGCGGGCACATCGAAGCCGGCACCGACCGACGCATCCAGGTCCGGCGCCACGACTGGCGCCGCAGCCGGTGCCGCGGCGTCCGTACCGCGGCCGCCTGCGGATGAACTCGCGTCGGCTGCGCCGTGATCCGGCTGCGCGGGCCCCGGCGGAGCCTGCGTCGTCGCTACCTGTACCGCTCGCGCCGTCATCACCGGGGGACCGAGCGGCTGCGCCGGCACCGGCTTGCCGGCAGCGGCCGCAGCGATGCGTTCGCGCTCCGACAACACCTTGTGGCCGTAGCCGAAATCATGCGACATCGTGGCCGCACCGACATAGGATTTCAGTGCAGCTTCGACGCTGCCCTCACGCACCAGGTACTCTTTCAGGATGCGCGAGCCGACGCTGATGTTGGCCCGTGGATCGAACGCTGCCATCACGCCGCCGAAGGGCCTGAACTTGTCGACGTGTACGCGGGTGAGCACCTGCATCAGGCCCTGCGCGCCGGCCGGGCTGCGTGCATCCGGATTGAAATTCGATTCGATGGACATCACTGCCAGCACGAGATAGGGATCGAGCCTGAACTCCCTGGCGGCGCGATAGGCCAATGCGACCAGGTGTTGCACCTCGTCGAGACCCACCCGGTACTTCTTCGCCACGAAGCGTGCGACGTTGCGCTGTTCCGGCGAGAGCGCGAGCCTGGCGCGTGCAGCCTGTGGCGCCGGCGTGGTGCCCGGCGCAGCCATCGGCTGCACAGTCGTTGCGCGCCCCGGCCGCACTGCCAGCAATGAGGCGGGCACCGACGAAACCGCTGCCACGGCGCTGCTGTCCACTGCTTCGAGCGCCAGCACCTGGTCGGCGTCGCTGGCGACCGAATCCACATCCTGCATCGATACGGCGGCAGCGATCAACGATACGATCAATGGCATCGCCACCGCCGAGTATCTGCCCGCGCCAACCGCGCGCACGAACAACTCGAACAGGATCCCGACCTGACGCTGATGTAGCATCGAGCCTCCTTCCGGCTTGCGCCGTACGGTTCGCCCAGAAGGCGAATGTGCTTCTTGCTGCGCCCGCCAGCTGCCTGGGTTACGCGGGTCGCTCTCTTCGTTCGGGCGGGTGGCAACACACCACCCGCCGATGTTGCGATGCAGCCATCGAGCTGCATGGTCCCGAACTGCGCCGGGACACTCCGTTCGTCGCGACCAGGAGACCGTACGACGACGGCGGGTCGAAACTCGGCGCGAGTGTATGGACGACAGCGCGCAAGGTCAAATGCGATTTCTCACGATACGCAAATCATTCGATCCGAAAATCCATATCGTGAAACGACGGTGCCGAACTGCATGAAATACAGCGACTTGCGTGACTTTCTGCAACGACTCGAGACGCTCGGCGAATTGAAGCGAATCCCTGTTCCGGTCTCGCCGAGACTGGAAATCACCGAGATCGCCGAGCGCGTCATGCGAGCGCAGGGTCCTGCCCTGATGTTCGGGAATCCACGCGACGAGGCACGCGAGTACGCGCTGCCGCTGCTCGTGAATCTGTTCGGCACACCCCGGCGCGTGGCGCTCGGCATGGGGGCCGACTCGCCGGATGCCTTGCGCGAGATCGGCGTGCTGCTCGCAGCGCTGAAGGAACCCGAACCCCCGCATGGCCTGAAGGGCGCGTGGGCCCAGCTGCCGATGCTGCGCCGCTTGATGAACATGGCGCCGCGCGAAGTCTCCGACGCACCCTGCCGGCAGCGGGTGCTCGAAGGCGCCTCGGTCGATCTCGCCACCCTGCCGGTGCAGACCTGCTGGCCGGGCGATGCGGCGCCGCTGATCACCTGGGGCCTGGTGGTCACGCGCGGGCCCGAGCGCCCGCGCCAGAACCTGGGCATCTATCGCCAGCAGGTGATCGGCCCCAATCGCACCATCATGCGCTGGCTCGCCCATCGTGGCGGCGCCCTCGACTTTCGCGATCACGCCGCACGAAACCCCGGCCAGGCGTTTCCGGTCGCGGTGGTACTGGGGGCCGATCCGGCCACCATGCTGGCAGCCGTGACGCCGGTGCCGGACACGCTGTCGGAGTACCAGTTCGCAGGCCTGCTGCGCGGCGCGAAGACCGAACTGAGTGCCTGCATCGGCAGCGACCTGCGTGTACCGGCCGGCGCCGAGATCGTGCTCGAAGGATCGATCCGCCCCGATGGCGACGGCAGCGCCACGCTGGCCAACGCGCGCGCGCTCGGCTGGACCGGAGCGCTTCCGGCCGCTGCGCGCACCGGATGGGAGATGGCGCTCGAAGGCCCGTTCGGCGACCATACCGGCTACTACAACGAGCAGGACTGGTTTCCGGTCTTCACCATCGACCGGATCACCTCGCGTCGCGACCCCATCTACCACTCCACCCATACCGGCAAGCCGCCGGACGAGCCCGCCGTCCTCGGCGTTGCACTCAATGAAGTCTTCGTGCCGATCCTGCGCAGGCAGTTCCCCGAGATCGTCGACTTCTACCTTCCGCCCGAGGGATGCTCCTATCGCCTGGCGGTGGTATCGATGCGCAAGCAATACCCTGGCCACGCCAAGCGCGTGATGTTCGGGATCTGGAGTTTCCTGCGCCAGTTCATGTACACCAAGTTCATCATCGTCACCGACGACGACATCGACGTGCGCGACTGGAAGGAGGTGATCTGGGCGCTCACCACGCGCGTCGATCCGCGGCGCGACACCACCCTCGTCGAGCACACGCCGATCGACTATCTCGACTTCGCCTCGCCGGTGTCCGGACTCGGATCGAAGATGGGCATCGACGCCACCTCGAAGTGGCCCGGCGAGAGCACGCGCGAATGGGGGCGACCGATCGTCATGGACACTGCGGTCAGGCGGCGTGTCGATGCGATGTGGCGCGAACTCGGTTTGTGACCGGCGTACGGGTCAACGCCCAGGCCACCAGGAAGGCCAGCCCGGTGATCAGCGGCGCCGACGTGTCGGGGCTGCGCCCGGGAATCCAGCGCTGCGCAATCTCCATCGCCAGCAGCGCGGCGACGACGGCCAGCGGCAAGGCGAAGCGGCGAGGCCCGATGTGCCCGCCATGCAAGGCGCGCCAGCGCAATGACAACACCAGCGTGAACGCCAGCCAGCAATACAGCAGCGACAGGCCGAGCGCAGCAAGCAGGCCGCCACGCCCGAGCAGCGGCCACCACGACATACCGGGGGCGAACCCGCTGTCGACGCCGGGAGCGAGTTCGTAGGCGGCCACCGCCGCCAGGGCGGCGATGGGTAGCAGGCGCGCCAGCACGACATCGGAGAGAAGCGGCGAGATCACGGCAAAGGCCGCGCCCGCCAGTGCCATCGCGGTCAGTTCCTCGGGCGAGAGCGCACGCCCCTCCAGCAATGCCTGCGCAAGCGCCGAAGTGCCGATCAACACCACCAGCGTGCGCACGGCGATGCGCGGCTGCGGCAACCACGCGCGCAGTACGCCGCCGATTGCCAGCCATCCGCACAGGTGCTGCGCCAGACGCCACGGATCCGGGGCCAGCCAGACCTGAACATGTGCAACGAACGAGAGGTTGGCGCGGATCGTGCCGGGATCCAGCGTGAAGCGCCAGGGCCACGTCGTCATCGCAAACCAGGCGCCGACACACAGCGCCGCCGGCCACAGCAGGCGCGAGCCGGGCAGCCATCGAAAGACCGAATGCCGTCGCGCGGCGGCTGCCGACCGGCGCACGGCAGGCATGAGCAAGACGCCCAGCAGGGCACCGAGCGAATTGGTCAACCAGTCGTACCAGGACGAGACGCGGCCGGGCAGGCACGCCTGCAGCAGTTCCATCGACAGTGAAAACAGGATCACCGACAGCAGGCCGAGCAGCGTCGCCAGGAACGCCCGCGACCGGCACGAAGCACCCCAGGCAGCCACCAGCAGGCCGAGCGGCAAGTAGGCTGCAAAGTTTGCCAGTCCGTCGCTGGCCGACAGGTGTGCGGCCTGCTGCACCAGTGGACTGAGGCAGGTGCCCAACCCGCCTCCGGCCAGCGACTGGTAGGCTATGAAGCACAAATAGGCGAGCGTCGCGCTCGCGATCACGCGCGGCATCCCTGGCGTGCATCGCGCGTTCCTGTCCGGAGGACTGGCCGCCTACCAAGGATCCTGATCCCGTCCATCGACGGGATTATTGCATTCGCGCCAGACGACGTTCACCGATGGTGGTGCCGGCCACCGTGCTGCCAGCGCTCCCCTTGATGGCGATATGACGGGCGCGCGACGTAGTGGGATCGCTGGCGGTAGTGATGCCTGCCATAGTAGCCGCGCGGCGGGGCGTAATACCTTGCCGGGGGCGCTGGATAATAGTAGGGCACCCCGTAGTAGGGTGCCCCGTAGTACGGCGCCGGGTCGATCAACAGCGGGGGCGCCTGGATGGGCGGCGGCACGACTACCACCGGTGCCGGCACGTAGACGCCAAAGCCGGGCGAGCCCACGGTGACGGACCAGCGCACCCCTCCATGTGCCTGGGCGCCACCGGCCAGCGCGAGAGCGCCGACTGCGCCCAGCGCGATACGGACCAGAATGTTCACGACAACCCTCCTGCCCTGTCGATCATGGCAACAGCTTAGGCACGCACGGGCACGAAAGCGACTACGATTACAAAGGTTTACCGTCCTTGCAGCGTCTGCTCACGGATCCTGCCTGGTGCGCATCGAGCGACCCGGGCCGATCTGCGCGCACGCTGCGGGCATCGTTGCAAATGCAAGAGAACGGCCACTTGACACCGATCCATCCATCCGACAGCGAGTTGCTGGTCATCGACAACGAACTGCTGCATCGCTTCGGCGGGCGCGGTCCCCGCTACACCTCCTATCCAACCGCCG
>CAZXLV010000051.1:0-14579 GCA_964641405.1 uncultured Limnobacter sp.
CTGCGCGCCGAACTGCATCGCAAGGGCCACCGCTTCGTCACCGAGTCGGACACCGAGGTCATCCTGCGCATGTACGAGGAGCATGGTGACGACTGCGTGCGCCACTTCAACGGCGATTGGGCATTCGCGATCTGGGACGCGCGGCGCCACCGGCTGTTCCTGTCGCGTGACCGGGTCGGTGTGCGGCCGCTTTTCTACGTTCGTACGGCCGGCCACTTCGTCTTCGCGTCCGAGGTAAAGGCGCTGCTGCGCCATCCGGAGGTGACACCGGCAATCGACCTGGAAGCGCTCGACCAGGTGTTCACCTTCTGGTGCCCGCTGGCTCCGAAGACCCTGTTCGAGGGCGTGCACGAACTGCCGCCTGGCCACTGCCTGGCGCTCGAAAATGGCCAGCTACGAGTCTGGCCCTACTGGCAGCTTCAGTTCCCGGCGTCGATCGGCGCCATCGACGAGGACGAAGCGGCTGCACACCTGCTGGAACTGCTCACCGACGCCACTCGCCTGCGCCTGCGCTCCGATGTCCCGGTGGGTGCCTACCTGAGCGGCGGCCTCGACTCGTCGGTGGTCACCGCGCTGGTGCGGCGCATCTCCGGCTCGAAACTGCGCACCTTTTCGGTCACCTTCGAGCAGGGTGAGTTCGACGAGAGCAGTTACCAGGACGCAGTGGTGCGACAACTCGCCACCGAGCACCAGGCGGTGCGCTGCACGCTGGACGATATCGCACGCGTGCTGCCCGAGGTGGTGTGGCACGCGGAAAAGCCGCTGCTGCGCAGCGCACCGGCACCCCTCTTCCTGCTTTCCGGGCTGGTGCGCAAGGCCGGCTACAAGGTGGTGCTCACCGGCGAAGGGGCCGACGAGTTCCTCGGCGGTTACGACATCTTCAAGGAGGCGCGCATCCGCAGGTTCTGGGCCCGCGATCCGGGCTCACGCCTGCGGCCCCTGCTGCTGCGCCGGCTCTATCCGTACCTGGGGGGCCTGCAGGCCCAGTCCGACGCCTATCTGCGGCGCTTCTTCCACATCGATGCGTCGCAACTCGACAGCCCGTTCTTCTCCCACCTCCCGCGTTGGGAGATGACCGCCGGCATCAAGCTGTTCCTGTCGGCAGATGTCAGGCGGCAGCTCGCCGGCCGCGACGTCTATCGGGAAGCCCGCGAGCAACTGCCAACCGCCTTCGCGCGCTGGGACGCGGTCGCACAGGCGCAGTACCTCGAAGCGACCATGCTGTTGCCCGGCTACATCCTGTCGTCACAGGGCGACCGGATGGCGATGGCTCATTCGGTGGAGGGCCGCTTTCCGTTTCTGGATCATCGCCTGATCGAGTTCGCTTGCTCGTTGCCGCCGAAGCTGAGGATGAGGGTGCTCGACGAGAAATACCTGCTCAAGCGGGCCACGGGCCACCTCGTTCCAGCGTCGGTGGCCCATCGACCCAAGCAGCCCTACCGGGCCCCCGACGGGGCGGCGCTGTTCGACTTCGAATCGGGGCGTCCCCGCGCCGACTATGTGGACGAATTGCTTTCGGAGCGCAATGTCAGCAAGATCGGCCTCTTCGACGCGCGAGCGGTGGGAAAGCTGGCCGACAAGGCGCGTCGGGGGAACGTGACCGGTGCCCGCGACAACATGGCGCTCATCGGTATCCTGTCGATGCAACTGCTCGTCGAGCAGTTCATCACGCGTTCGGGAAGCCAGCAGCGATGCAGCACGTAGAGCAGGTCATCAGGCAGTTCGTCATCGAGAATTTCCTCTTCGGCCAGGAAGATCGCCCGATCGCCGATGGCGACTCGTTTCTCGAGCACGGCATCATCGATTCGACCGGCGTGCTCGAGCTGGTGAGCTTCCTGGAATCCCGCTTTACGCTGCGGATCAGCGATTCCGAGCTGGTGCCCGACAACCTCGACTCGATCGAGGGCGCCGCCGCTTTCGTGCGACGCAAGTCGTCACAGCCGGCGCGCAATGCGTAGCGACGCGGCTTTCTCGACGGCAGTGCTGCGGCTCGACGCCGCGCCTGCCGTCGAGACCCTCCGCACCGCGATACGCGACGGCGTGGCGCGCGAGCTGCGGCGCAAGGGCATCGTGCTCGGTCTTTCGGGCGGCATCGACAGCAGCGTCGTGGCGGCGCTGAGCGTGCTCGCACTCGGGCGCGAGCGGGTGCTGGCGCTGCTGATGCCCGAGCGCGAGTCGTCGCCGGACAGTACCGCGCTGGGCCGCATGGTCGCCGAGCGCCTGGGTATCGAGACCGTCGTCGAGGACATTTCCGGCGCGCTGGACGCACTCGGCTGCTACCGACGCCGCGACGATGCCATCCGCTCGGTGATCCCCGAGTACGGCGCCGACTTCAAGTGCAAGCTGGTGCTGCCGGGCCTCGAAGACCAGGCCGCCTACCGGATCTCGCGCATCGTCGCGCAGGCCCCCGACGGCCGGCAGTTCAGCGCACGCCTGACTCCCCAGGCCTACCAGGGCGTGGTCGCGGCGACCAACTTCAAGCAGCGCGTGCGCAAGATGCTCGAGTACTACCACGCCGACCGGCTCAATTACGCGGTCGCCGGCACGCCGAACCGGCTCGAGTACGACCAGGGCTTCTTCGTGAAAAATGGCGATGGCGCGGCAGACCTCAAGCCGATCGCACACCTGTACAAGACGCAGGTCTATCAACTCGCCGAGGTGCTCGACATTCCCGACGAGATTCGTCACCGCCCGCCCACCACCGACACCTACTCGCTGGCACAGTCACAGGAGGAGTTCTACTTCTCTGTGCCGTACGATCAGATGGACTTGTGCCTGTACGGGCTGAACCATGGCGTGGCTGCCGTCGACGTCGCGCACGCTAGCGGCCTGACCACCGAACAGGTCGAGCACGTCTATCGCGACATCGACGCCAAGCGCAGGGCAACGCGCTACCTGCACCGCCCGCCTCTGCTCGTCGAAGCGCTTCAGGACCTTCCAGCCTGAGCGGGCGCCGGACTCGCGACGGAACCCGACCGATGCCGTTCTCCAGGCTTCCGCGCAGCTGGAAAGCCCGGTCGCGCGCCATCCACCGCCGCGCGCAGCACCTCATCGTCCGGGCCTTCCTTTCCTACGATCCGCCGCGCCTGCACGAGGCCCTGCGCGCGCTTGGGGTGCAGGCTGGCGACACCATCATGCTGCACAGCGCCTTCGCGCCCCGGTACGGCTTTCGCGGCACGATCGACGAGTTGACGCGCGCCTTCCTGGACGCCCTCGGCCCCGAAGGCAACCTGCTGATGGTTTCCCTGCCCTACCGTTCGTCGTCGCTGGAGTACCTCAGCCGCATCAAATCCTTCGACGTGAGGAAAACCCCCTCCATGATGGGGCTGGTTTCGGAGTATTTTCGGCGCAGGGCCGATGTGGTGCGCAGCCTGCATCCGACGCACCCCGTGCTGGCGCACGGGCCGCGCGCCGAGGCGATCATCGCCGGCCATGAGGACTGTGCGTATCCGTGCGGGCCCGCGACGCCGTTCGAAAAGCTGGTCGACCTCGATGGAAAGGTGGTGTTCTTCAATGTGCCCTTTGCGACCTTCACCTTCTTTCACTACCTCGAGCACATCGTGAACGAGCGGATGCCGTTTTCGCTGTATACGGACCAACCGTTCGAAGTGCCGGTGGTCGATCGGCTCGGACAGCGACGCACCGTGAGCACGTACGTCTTCTCGCCGGACGCAATCCGCCGTCGGCGCTTCGAAGTCCTGGAGAAGGAACTGCGACGCCGCGGGCTGATCCGGCGCGGCCGCGTCGGCAACAGCCGCATCGAGCTGATCCGCGTGCGCGATGCGATCGAGTGCACGCGCGACATGCTTGCCAGGGGACAGTACTTCTACGACCTTGACGAGGTGCCGGCATGACCCAGGCCCGCGTTCGCGCTCCGAAGATCCTCGGCGTTGCCACCTGCGTGCCGGCGCAGCGCTTCGACAACGTCGCCGACACCACCGAGTTCAGCGCCGAAGAAGTGCGCAAGGTGGTCGGCATGGCGGGCGTGGCGGCGCGGCGCGTCGTCGAGGGTGACACCTGCAGCAGTGACCTGTGCTTCGGCGCGGCGCAGGCGTTGCTCGACGAACTCGGTATCGACCGCAGCACGATCGATGTGCTGATCATGGCCACGCAAACTCCCGACTACGTGATGCCGTCGAGCAGCTGCCTGCTGCAGCAACGCCTCGGCCTGTCGACCGGCTGCGCGGCCTTCGACCTGAACCTCGGTTGCTCGGCCTACATCTACGGCCTGTGGCTGGCCTCGTCGCTGCTGGCGGCCTCACCGTATCGACGCATCCTGGTGCTCAACGGCGAGACGCCCACGCGCTACGCCGACCGCGCCGACCGTTCGGTGGCGCTGCTGTTCGGCGACGCGGGCTCGGCCACCCTGCTCGAGCGTCGCGAGCCCGGCGACGAGGCTCCCGACTGGTCGTTCGTGCTGCACACCGATGGCGCCGGCGCCGACGACCTGATCATCCGCGCCGGCGGTTTTCGCGACCGCTTCTGCGCCGACACGCGCCAGCACTACGTGTCGATGAACGGCTCGGGGGTGTTCAACTTCACCATTCGGGTGATCCCGCCGCTGGTGCGCGATACGCTCGAACTGGCGGGCGTGGCGAAGGACGAGGTCGACGGCTTCGTCTTCCACCAGTCGAATCGCTTCATCATGAATCACCTGGTCAAGAAGCTGGCACTCGCGCCCGAGCGCGTGCCGGTGATCCTGGAAGAGTTCGGCAATACCGGTGGGCCGTCGGTGCCGCTGACGATCACGCAAGGCGGCCTGGCACGCCCCGCCGATCGTGCCGCTCGCCTGATGCTGCTCGGCTATGGCGTGGGCCTGTCGTGGGGCTCGGCGATGATCGGGCTCGAGCCGGCATGCCGGCTGCTGCACTCCGAATGGCCGGTTCATGCCTGAGCGTGAAGCCGGCACAGCCGGGCGCGAGGCCTTCGTCGACTTCGCGGGGCGCTGGGTGATCGTCAGCGGCGCCTCGTCGGGGATCGGGCGCGCCGTGGCGATCGAACTGTCTCGGCGCGGCGCCCGCGTGGTGCTGCTTGCTCGCGACGAGCAACGCCTGGCGGCGACCGCCGCCATGCTCGACGGCTCCGGGCATCAGGTCCTCTCAATGGATCTTGCGCGACACGCCTCGATAGCCGACGAGATCGGCCGACTGCACACGCGCACCGGCCCGATCTACGGCCTGTGCCACGCGGCGGGGGTGGTGGCGACCCGCCCGCTGCAGGCCAACAAGGTCGAGGTGGTGCAGGCGCAACTCGACGTGAACCTGCTCGGCGGGCTGGAACTTGCGCGCGCAGTGTGCCGGCGCGACGTGATGACCCCCGACGGCGGCAGCCTGTTGTTCGTCTCGTCGATCTACGGGCGCGTCGGCATGCCCGGGCAGATCGGCTATTGCGCCACCAAGGGCGCGCTGGCGGCTGCCGCCCGGGCGATGGCGCTCGAACTCGCGCGACGCAACATCCGCGTCAACTGCCTGTCACCCGGCCTGGTGCGTTCGGAAATGACCGACCAGGCGTTCGGCCTGTTGTCGACCGAGCAGGTGCGCAAGCTCGAGGCCGCGCATCCGCTGGGCCCCGGCACCCCCGAAGACGTCGCGCGCGCAGCGGTGTTCCTGCTGGCGCCCGGCAGCCGCTGGATCACCGGTACCGACCTGGTCGTCGATGGTGGATTCACGGCACAGTAAGCTCGCAACGCCCGTCCGGAGAGCCATGAAGATGAATACCCGAGAAGCACTTGCCTGGATTGCCGAGGTGTTCGAGGAGCCGCCCGGCAACGTGGCTGCCGATACGGCGCGCGGGCGCATCCCCGGCTGGGATTCGCTGGGCACGCTGACGCTGATCGCGGCGCTGGACGAGCGCTTCGACATCCACCTGTCGGAGGCCGACATGAACGGAATGCAGCAGGTGAAGGACATCCTGGAGATCCTGCGTCACAATGGCGCGCTGCAAGATGCGTAGCCCGACCCTGACGGCGCCACCCGCATGCGCTTCATCCTGATCGACCGGATCGTCTCGCTCGCACCTGGCAAGGACATCGTCGCAGCACGCACGGTGCAGCCCGACGAAGATTACTTCCGCGACCACTTTCCGGGCTTCCCGGTGGTGCCCGGCGTGTTGCTGGTCGAAATGATGGCGCAAAGCGCCGGCAAGTGCCTCGACGCCGAGCGCCGCCCGCGCGGCAAGGCCATGCTGGCGAAAATCCTGTCGGCGAGCTTCCGGCAATGGGTGCGGCCCGGCGACGAGGTGCTGGTGCATGCATCGATGAGTGCCAACGACGAGCGCTATGCCAGCGCCGACTGCCGCATCGAGGTGCGTGGCGGCATCGCCGCGCAAGCCCGCCTCTTCTTCTCGTTCCTGCCGCTGGGCCAACTGGCGGAAGGCTTTCGGGACCCACTGCTCGAGGACTTCCTCGCGGAGCAACCACGATGAGCGATCCTTTCGCGCTTGCCCGCAACTCGGTGCTGGTCACCGGCGGAACGCGCGGCCTGGGCGCCGCGATCTCGCTGCAACTGGCGCGCGCCGGCGCCACCGTGGTGGCGAACTACGCACGCAACGACGAAGCAGCACACGCACTCGCCAGCCAGGCGAAAGCCGAGGGGCTGGCGCTCGAAGTGCTGCGCGCAGACCTGACGCTGGCCAAGGGCATCGCGCTGGCCAGCGAGCGAATGCAGGACTGCGGCGACGATACCGTTTCGATCGTTCACTGCGCGGCGACCGGCGTGCACCGGGCGTTCGAGCAGTTGCGGGCCAAGCACCTGGACTGGACCATGGCCCTGAACGTGCGCGCGTTCTTCGAACTGGTCCAGGCCCTGCTGCCCAAGCTCGGCAGCGGGTCGTCCGTCGTGGCCCTGTCTTCGGCCGGCGCCGTGCGTGCGGTGCCCGCGTACACCGCAGTGGGCGCCTCGAAGGGAGCCCTCGAAGCAATGGCGCGGCACCTGGCGGCAGAACTCGCCCCGCGCGGCGTGCGCGTGAACATCCTCTCGCCCGGCAGCGTGGCAACGCATGCCTGGGATGCCCTCCCGGATCGGGAGCAGCGGCTCGCCGAGGCGCGCCGGCGCACTCCCCTCGGGCGACTGGTGAGCGTCGACGAAGTGGCGCTGGCGGCGCAGTTCCTCTGCAGCGCGGCCTCCGCCGGGATCACCGGACACACGCTGGTGGTCGACGGCGGCGCGCGGATCGTGGAGTAGCGAGGCGGATGCTGCCCCGCGAGCCGCGCGAATGCTCCGCCGGTGAGGCGCATTCGCGCAGCCTGGCGTCGACTGCGGAACTGGCTGCGGACGATCCTCTCAGGCTGTTCCTGGGCCCCGGACGGGCGCTGCGGATGCGATGCCCAGAGGGACACGTCGACACGATTTCCGGCAACGGCCCCGATTCGATCCTGATCGTCCTGGAGGCGGGTGCTCCCCGACCGGAGCGTATCGGCGCGCTGCTGGGCGAATGCGCCACTATGTTGCGCAGCCGCGGACGCATCGCAGTGCTGATGCCGAACCGGATCCAGCGGTCGATCGCGCGAGGCATGGCGTACCTGCGCACACTCGGACGCCCCGCTAGCGCCGATTCACCCACAGGTGCCGGCGCGTCGACGCGCGAGCGGGTGGCGGGCCTTGGCGAGGTCGTACGTGCCTTGCGTTCGAGCGGCTTCCGCGACATCGCGGTTCACGCGGCCGACGGCGCTCCGGGCAAACCGGATGAAATTCGTCCGCGTTCATGGCGCGACGACTGGTCGGCGGCCGCCTGGCTGCTCACCGCTTGCGGGCCGGATTCGGAGATCCCGACGGTGCTGGCATCGATCGTCGAGGCGGCCGCCGGGGCGAGCCTCCCGGCGAGCGGCACGCCTGCTGCACACGAATGGTCGCGCATGCGCAACTCGACGCGGGGCAAATCGCTGGTTCTCGCCGGCAGTGCCGAACGGTCGATGATCATTCACGTGCCGCGCGGGTCGGTCGCCCGAGCCGACATGGCCAATGCGCACCGCTTGCTGCATGAACTCCAGGAGATCCCGGCCATCGCGCCACGTGTGCCGCGGCCACTGGGCCACGGCACGATCGGCGAACAAGCCTGGTACGCCGAGTCGCGGCTGCTCGGCGCCCCCCTTGCTTCGCTGCTTTCGAAGAACGCGAAGCCGGCGGCACGACACGGCTGGCTGCGCGAGGCCGAGGCATTCCTGTACGCCTTGAACCCGCAACTCGAAGGTCAGGCTGCGCTGCCGGTGACCGAAGGGCAAGCGGGCGCGGACATGCGTGCAATGCTGGATCGGCTCTCGATGCACCTGCCGGACGACGGACTGCGCCGGGCAACCCGCTCACTCTTCGACCAATGGACCCAGGGCGCATGCAGCCGCATCGGCCTCGTGCACGGCGACTTCGGCGCAGGCAACCTCTTCGTTGCGGGCGGCACGATCACGGGTGTCATCGACTGGGAGGCTGCGCGAGTCGCCGGCCCGCCGGTGCTCGACGCCTTCAACTACCTGGACAGCGTCGCACGCTGCTGCAGCACGCGCCTGAGCATCGTCGACACCATCCCCATGCTCGCTTGCGGCGAATGGCCCGACGAGGTCGAACTGGCGTTCCTGCGTCGCTTCTTCGAACATTGCGGGATCGATTTCCGCTTTCTCCGCGCGTTCGCACTGCTCTACTTCCTGTTCCACGTCGGGCCGCAGATGCGATTCGCGGCCAGTGAGAGCGGCCCGATCCGCCGCGCCGAGCAGGTGCTGCGGCGGTTGCTGGAACGTGCTTGAAGCGGCTCTGAACGGCCCGGCGCGGGTTGACGGCTGGCAATGCCGGAATCCCGGCCGGCCGATCGACCAACGGTCTGCGGTCCGATTAGCGCTGGCCCTTGCCAATGGATCCAATCTGGCGCCATAATGCATCCAATGGATCACAAATAGCCAGATCCTGGGACGCAAATGAGCGTGAACCTGTCGATCAAGGATGTGCCCGAGGACATGGCGCAGCGCTTGCGCGAACGCGCCGCGCGCCATCACCGCTCCCTGCAGGGGGAATTGATGGCCATCATCGAGCGAGCGGTCACCGAGTTGCCGGGTCCGAGGCCGGCAGCCAGGCCTGCATCGTCCAGAGCCAACGACGAGCGATCGCGCGGCTTCCGCCGCGGCAGCAAGACGGTCGAGGAAGTCGTTGCCGATCTTCGTCGACGCTTTCCGAAGCCTGCGACCGATCTGCCCCGCTCGGTAGACATCGTTCGCGCAGCCAGGGATGATCGTTGACCATCCACGAATCCGGTGCAAGACAACTCATCATCGCCGAACCGTCGGCGACATTCAGGGTGAGCCCTCCGCTGACGATCGATTGCAGCGTTCTCGGCGCACTGCTTTTCGATGAGCCGCAGGCCGATGAGGCGCACATGCGCATCGTCGGTTGCGAATTGCACGCCCCGGTCCTCCTCGACTTCGAGTTCGCGAACCTGGCGGCCAGGAAGGCCGCGAAGGGCCTGGCCGATCGGGCCATCGCGGCGCTCGAGGCGTACACCTTGCTGGGGCACATGCTTCACCCTGTCGATACGGTCGGCATGTTCGAATTGGCAAGGCGCTATTCAATCAGCGCCTGCGACGCCGCCTACCTGTGGTTGGCCGCGAAACTCGGAACGCCACTGGCAACGTTCGATGTCCGACTCGGGAAGGCCGCAATCAGGCACCTGGGTGCGATCGGATAGACAGGTGCACAGTTTTCACCCGACCTTCTCGAACTCGCGCACCAGTCGCTCCACCCGCTCATCCCAGGTGTTGGCTCGCGCGTAGGCGATGATCGCCTCGTGGTCCCAGTCGCGATCGAGCGCACGCTCGATGGCCGCGCGGAATTCGTCGGCATCCCACCAGTCGACCAGTTCACCGATGGCAGCGTCGGCAACCACTTCGGCGTTGCCGCCGACGCGCGTGGTCACCACCGGCAGCCCGCAGGCCATCGCTTCGAGCAGCACGTTGGACCAACCCTCGAATTCGGTGGCCTGCGCGAACACGTCGGCCGCCCCGTAATACCAGGCGAGCGCATCGTGCGGCTGGCGGCCGCACAGGCGCACGGCGTCGGCCACACCGAGTCGGCGCGCCAGCGCCTCCAGTTCGCCGCGCATGTCGCCTTGCGAGGCGCCGCCCCCGACGATCAGGAACAGCAACTCCGGATGGCGCGCGCGCAACGCGGGCAGCAGCGCGATGATCCGGTGAAACCCCTTGCTCGGAATCAGGTTGCCGACACCGATGAGCACCCTGGCGCTTGCGGCGATGCCGAGTCGGCGCCGCGCTTCGGCGCGATCGACCGGGCCGAACCTGTCGAGATCGACGCCGTTGCCGATCACGACCACCTTGGCCTCGTCGATGCCGAGTCGCTGCGCCACATTGCGCTTGAGCGCCTCCGACACCGCGAACAGCTTCACCGCCGAGCGCATGGCTTCGACCAGCCGCGGGCAGCGATCGGTTTCGATCAGCCACTCGTCCTTGCTGCCGCGGATGGTGATGGTCACCGGCAGCCCCAGGGCGCGACCGATGCGCGTTGCGGCCCAGCCATCCGGATAGAGGAAGTGCGCATCGATCAACGTCGCGCCGAAGCGCTTGTGGATGCGTTGCACCACCGGCAGCGTGGCACGCGCCATGAACCAGCCGTCCAGTCCCTTGAGCAGGCCCGGCAGCGAGAAGAAGCGCGGTCGATGCACCTCGATGCCGTCCATCGTCTCGCAAGCGATCGCCATCGGCCGAAAGCCCGGCCGCAGGTGGCGCACGATGAAATCGAAGGGCGACCAGGGCTGCGGCGCCACCACCACGATCGGCAGGCGCTGCGCGACCCGGAACATGCGCTCGCGAATGAAACTGCCCGCCGTCGGCGCGACCGCGCTGGGAAACAGGCTGCAGTAGACGATCAGGCGCGGCGAGTTCGGCACGAGCCGTGAGACAGTGGGCGGGTCGTCAGCGTAGTTTATAAACTACTGTTTCGCAACATGATGCGCGGCGCATCATCCGGTCACGCTCACCGACCGATGGCACTGCCGCCGCCCGGCGTGCACCGATAGAATGCCCCACGACAATGAACCACGGATTCCTGGCGCGCGTGTGACATCACTGCAGATGGCGAGCGGGCAGCACGTGCTCGTTCGCATCGAGCCGGAGCAACTCGACGGCTTCGAGGAGGGAGCACGCTTCGGTGTGTGGTGGCTGCCGGTGCGGCGCGAACCGCGCGGCGGTGTGCTGTGCGTGCAGCCGCTGGGGGCCGAGCGCAGCGCGGCGCGTCATGCCCTGGCTTGCCAGGCTTGGCGACTTGCGGCGCGCGGTTGGGCGGTGCTGCTGGTGGACCTCTACGGAACCGGCGATTCGCCCGGCGACCTGGGCGAAGCCACGCTGGAGCGATGGCGCCGCGACCTGCTGCGGGCGGCGATGCTGACGCGCCAGCGTCACGTCGGGCGCAACGTGCTGTGGGGGGTGCGCGGCGGCGCGTTGCTGGCCGCCGACATCGCCGTGGCGCTCGACCAGTTGGTCGACGCCTACGTGTTCTGGCAGGCGCCCGATCACGGCGCGCGCATCGTTGCCACCCTGGGCGAGGGCCTCGCGCCAGGTGCCGCCATCGCGGCGGCGCTGCGCCAGTTGCGCATGCAAGCGCCGCCGGCTGCCGAACACGGCGCCCTGCCTGCCGCGCTGTTCGTCGAATTTCGTGACGACGCCGGCACCCTCGCCGAAGTCTCGCCCGAAACCTGTGCGCTCACCCAGGCCTGGCTCGAAGCAGGCTACCTGGCCACGCCACGACCAGCACTTGCGCCCGCGTTCTGGATACCTGGCGGCGCGACGGCGCTGCGCGAGGTCGTCGTACCGCAGGACGTCGGGGCGCCGCCCTTGCCGCTGGGAGCGTTCATCGCCACCGAGGAATTCCTCGAAGACCTGCAATGAGTGTGCACACGTGACACTGGAGCTACCCTGCGAGGTCGACGGCGCCACCGGAGCACTGATCGGCGTGGTCACCCAGACGGCCCGCGTCGATGACAGCGCCGTGCTGATCGTGCCCGCACCCGGCGACGCCCGCACCGGCGCGCATCGATTGCATGTGCGTCTCGCGCGCGCACTCGCCCAGGCTGGCCTGCCCTCGCTGCGCTACGACGCGGCCGGCGGCGGCGACTGCCCGCCCGCCACCGGTACCGCGTCCGCCTGGGACGGTGATGCGGTAGCGGCCGCGCATTGTCTTCTCGGGCTGTACCCCCATGCCTCGCTGGCGGTGCTGGCGCTGGGTGATGCCGCCGCGCCCACCGTGCGCGCCTGGCCCGTACTGGCCGCAGCCGATGTTCCACTGGCGAGCCTGTGCCTGATCGATCCGGCCATCGGCGCACTGGGGCTGCCACTCCGGCGAAAATGGTGGCGGCGCCCGTTCGGCGCACCTGCGACTGATGCGCGGGAAGGCGCAGGCGATACGCGCGCAGGCACCACCGACGCGCGCGAAGCGGAGTCGGCCGAGACTCGTTCCAGCTGGCTGGAACTGCCACGTACGCTTCGGGCTACCCGCTCGAAGTTGTTCGTCGCTGCCGGCGGCGAAGAGGCGCGCCACGACGAACTGTTCAGGCTCGCGCACGGCGAGCGCGCCTGGCGCAAGGCGCTGCGCCGCTCGGACGGATGGCTGCACCTGCGCGCGGCCGACGAGGCGTTTTCCGGGGCCGAGCCGTGGCGAACGCTGTGCGAATGGCTGGGGCGGAAGGTGGGGGAAGGATGAACGGATTGCCTGCCGGCACCTTCCGGGGCAGAATGACCCGTTGGTAGACATCTGCATTTCAAGGTAGACGGATACAAAGGATGAGCCTGAATATCAAGGATCCCGAGGCGCACCGGCTTGCACGCGACATCGCCGAGGCCACCGGCGATTCGATGACGCACGTGGTGATCGAGGCCCTTCGTTGGCGCCACAGGCAGTTGCAGCGACGCGAGAAGGCATCGGTAGCCGAGTTGTTGGCCATCGCCGATCGCGTTGCAGCCCGACTCGAGCGCCCCTACCCGGACCACGCCGAGTTGCTCTACGGCGACGACGGACTTCCGGAATGATCCTTGATACCTCGGCGCTTATCGCGATTCTTTTCCGCGAACCAGAGGCCGAGCACTTCGCGCGCGCGATTCTTGACGCCGAGGACTGTCTTCTCGGCGCGCCAACGTTTGTCGAGTTGTCGATCGTGATTCAGCGCCTGATTGGAGTAGAGGGCAGTCAGCAACTGGATGCCTTTATTCGGCGCGCCAATATCGTCATCGAGCCGTTCACCATCGAACAGGCGCTGATCGCCCGGCAAGCCTTTCTCGATTTCGGGAAGGGCCGGCACCCGGCGGGACTGAACTTCGGCGATTGCTTTTCGTATGCACTGGCCAAGGCAAGCGGTGAACCCTTGCTGTTCAAGGGTGGCGGCTTTGCGCAGACCGACATCGAGTCTGCTCTCTGATGCAAAGCGTCTCGCCGGCCAGCCTGTGGCGAGCTTGACCGGCTCAGCGATGCGCGGTGTCGAAAGACGTTCGTCGATCAGGCATTCCTCACGGACAAGCCCCTGGGACGGTGAACGCCCTTTCTGCGCCGAATTGCAGCCATCCCTCGGCACCGCGCGCACGGCTGCCATCGTTCGCCGCGCTCGCCAGCACGATGGGCGATGACGCCATCGGATCGCCCCCTGTCACCAGCGCGGGCCCCGCTTGGGGCGGCACCGGTGGCGAGCCTGACGAGGTGACTTGCGACGGATCGGAGGCTGTCACGCTGCCCCACGGTCCGACCTGGCCGGGCCCCGGCGACGCGCCGTGCCGCGCCGACTGCGTTCTCGCTTGCGTCAGGGCGCTGCGGCGCGCGGCGCTTTGCATGCGGATCGTGGCGCTTGCGCGCACCGGCCAGCGCGGGATGGCCATGCCCGCGGCGTCGGGCGCCAGGTACATGGCGCAGGCCCAGGCGCGCGGCGCGGGCGCCACGGCCGGCGTGCCCAGTTCGAACGCGCCGAGCACGCGCCGCGTGGCCGGCGCGCAGCCATCGACGATGCGCATCAGCCAGACGGCAACGCGGCCAACCAGCGGCACTGTCATCGGCACGCCATAGCGCAATTCGAGTTTGAGCAGATTTGCGTCGTTGAGGGTCTGCTGCGAGGCGGTGCCGATCGGCTCGCTGCCGCGCATGCCGGCCGCGCCGCTGGCCGGTTGGCGCAGGGCACTCCACTGCAGGCTGTCATTCGGAATCTCGATCACGCCCGACATGGCTGCTCCCATCGCGTCGCGCGCGGGCTCGCCCCAGTCGGCGAAGCTCTCCTGGGTGGGCGAGTGCTGCCGCAGCACGATCCAGCCAGCCGCGAGCCCCTGGCGCAGTTGCGCATTCGAGGCGCCCACCGCCGCCGCCCAGGGCCGCGCGGCATCCACGCCGAACCAGTAGGGCATCAGGCCGCGCGCGAGACCTGCTTCGATGGCTGCGGGCCTGGCCTGCGCGACGCTGCCGGCACGGGTCGCCTCCAGCAGCCCGTATTCGACGGCGGTGCGTGCGTGCATGAGCAGCGCCCATTGCAGCGCACCGAGGCCCAGCAGCATGACCAGGGGCGCCGCCAGCAAGGTCTCGACCATGGCCGTACCCTGCCAGCGTCGGCCGCAAGCGGCC
>CAZXLV010000052.1:0-14389 GCA_964641405.1 uncultured Limnobacter sp.
GGCATCCTGCACGTCTCGGCCAAGGACAAGGCGACCGGCAAGGAGAACAAGATCACCATCAAGGCCAACTCCGGGCTGACGGAGGCCGAAATCCAGAACATGGTGAAGGACGCCGAGGCCAATGCCGAGGAGGACCACAAGCGGGTCGAGCTGACCAACGCGCGCAACCAGGCCGATGCCATGGTGCACTCGGTGAAGAAGTCGCTCGCCGACTACGGCGAGAAGGTCGAGGCGGCCGAGAAGGCGAAGATCGAAGAGGCGGTGAAGGCCGCCGAGGAATCGCTGAAGTCCGACGACAAGGCCGAGATCGAGGCGAAGACCGCCGCGCTGATGACCGCTTCGCAGAAGCTCGGCGAGCTGATGTACGCCCACACGCAGGCCGAAGCCGGCGCGCAGGCGGCGCCGGGCGCTGCCCCCGGGGCGGGTGGCGCAGCCTCGGAAGCGCAACGTCCGAAGGACGACGACGTGGTCGATGCCGACTTCAAGGAAGTGAAACGCGACGCATAAGGGCTTCAGCGGCATCGCGGGAGCGCACCGGGGGAGTCATCCGGTGCGCTCCCCGTTTGCGTCGTGAAAGCCGATACATCGAGACGACCTGCGAACATGGCAAAGCGTGACTATTACGAGATTCTCGGCGTCGCCAAGAATGCGAGCGACGATGACTTGAAGAAGTCCTATCGCAAGCTGGCGATGAAGTTCCATCCGGACCGGAATCCGGACAGCAAGGATGCCGAGGCGAAGTTCAAGGAGGCCAAGGAAGCCTACGAGATGCTCAGCGACCCGGCCAAGCGCGAGGCCTACGACCGCTTCGGACACGCCGGCGTCGATCCGAATGCCGGCGGCTTTCCGGGCGGCGCCGGCGGGCAGGGCTTCGGTGGCTTCGCCGACGTCTTCGGCGACATCTTCGGCGATATCTTCGGCGGCCAGCGCGCTGGCGGCGGCGGGCGCAGCAACGTCTACCGCGGTGCCGACCTGCGCTATGCGATGGAAGTCACCCTCGAGCAGGCGGCAAGGGGGCACACCACCGAGATCCGGGTGCCGAGCTGGGAAATTTGCGAAACCTGCACCGGCAGCGGCGCCAAGCCCGGCACCAAGCCCAAGACCTGCCACACCTGCAACGGCCAGGGCGCCGTGCGCATGCAGCAGGGGTTCTTCTCGATCCAGCAGACCTGCCCGACCTGCCGTGGCAGCGGCAAGGTGATCCCCGAGCCCTGCGCCGCCTGCGACGGCGTCGGCCGCGTGAAGAAGAACAAGACGCTCGAAGTCAAGATTCCGGCCGGCATCGACGAAGGCATGCGCATCCGGTCGGCCGGCAACGGCGAGCCGGGCGTCAACGGTGGCCCGAGCGGCGACCTGTTCGTCGAGATCCACGTCAAGGAGCACGCGGTATTCCAGCGCGACGGTGACGACCTGCATTGCGAGGTGCCGATCGGCGTTGCCACCGCGTCCCTCGGCGGCATGGTGGAGATTCCGACCTTGAGCGGGCGCGCCGAAATCGAGTTGCCCGAGGGAACGCAGACCGGCAAGCAGTTCCGCCTGCGCGGCAAGGGCATCAAGGGCATCCGCTCCAGCTATCCGGGCGACCTGTATGCGCACATCGTGGTCGAGACGCCGGTGCGCCTCACCGACAAGCAAAAGCAGTTGTTGCGTGAACTGGACGCTTCCCTGAAGGACCCCAAACACAGCCCGCAGACCAAGGGCTGGATGGATCGCGTCAAGGAATTCTTTCAGTGAAGCTCACCTTCGGCGGTGCCGCCGATACGGTGACCGGATCGCGCTACCTGGTCGAGATCGGCCAACGGCGCATCCTGCTCGACTGTGGCCTGTTCCAGGGCTTCAAGAAGCTGCGCGACCGCAACTGGGCGCCGTTTCCGGTGTCGCCGCGCAGCATCGAGCGGGTGTTGCTCAGTCACGCCCACCTGGACCACAGCGGCTACCTGCCGGCGCTGGTGCGCGATGGTTTCGGCGGCGAAATCGTGGCCACCGAAGCGACGCGCGAACTGTGCGAGATCCTGCTGCGCGACAGCGCACGACTGCAGGAAGAGGAAGCCGACTACGCCAATCGGCACGGCTTCTCGAAGCACACACCGGCGCGCCCGCTCTACACCAGCGCGGACGCCGAACGGGCACTGTCGCGCTTTCGGGTGATCGAGGCCGGCCAGTCCTTTCCCCTCGGCGAGGGGCTCAGCGCACAACTGGTGCCGGCCGGCCACCTGCTCGGCGCGGCGATGATCCGGTTGCAGCACGGACGACACTCGCTGCTCTACAGCGGCGACCTTGGGCGCCCGAACGACCTGCTGATGCGCGCGCCGCGCCAGGTCGAGTCGGCCGACACGCTGATCGTGGAATCGACCTATGGCGATCGCAGCCATGGCCGCGACGACCCCGAGGCCGAACTGGGCCAGGTGATTCGCGATACCGCGGCGCGCGGCGGCACCGTGCTGATTCCCTCGTTCGCGGTCGGGCGCGCCCAGGCACTGCTGTATGCGGTGCACCGCTTGCGCCAACGCGATGCAATCCCGGAAATACCGGTGTACCTGGACAGCCCGATGGCGGTCGACGCAACGCGCCTGTACGTGCGCTTCCAGCGCGAACACCGGCTGACGCCGGAGCAATGCGCCGGCATGTATCGCGCGGCGACCATGGTTACCACGCCGGAGCAATCGAAGCGCCTGGCCGGCCTGCACATGCCTTCGATCATCATCTCGGCCAGCGGCATGGCCACTGGCGGGCGCGTGCTGCACCACCTGAAGCGCATCCTGCCGGATCCCGACAGCCACGTCCTGTTCGCCGGCTTCCAGGCTGGCGGCACGCGCGGCGCGCAACTGGTGGCGGGCGCGCGCGAGATCCGCATCCACGGCCAGTGGCACACGGTGCGCGCGGGCGTGACCCGACTCGACGGCTTTTCGGCGCATTCCGACAGCGACGAACTGATGGCCTGGATGCGTGGATTCCACTCGGCACCGGCCCAGGTCTACGTCACGCATGGCGAACCGGAGGCCGCAGATCGGCTGCGTTTGCGCCTGGGCACCGAACTCGGCTGGCGGGCACGCGTCCCGGAGCATCTCGAGACGGTCGACCTGGCGCTCTGAAGAAGGTGCGTGCGGGCGGAGGGCGAAAGCCCCCGCGCGCCTGGCCGGTTGCAGCCCGCCGGTGCGCACAGGCTGGTAAATTGGCGTGATGCAAGCCGAACCATTCCGCAGGCCGGTCGGACAGCCCAAGGGGCGGCAAGTCGAACCGGCCGCGCTCGAGCGCGTGCGCACACTGCTTGCCGGCCAACCCTTGCGTCGCGACCTGCTCATCGAGCACCTGCACCGCATCCAGGATGCCGAGTCCTGCCTCGATGCTTCGATGCTGGCGGCGCTGGCCGAGTTGATGCGCCTGTCTCAGGCCGAAGTGTTCGAGGTGGCCACTTTCTATCATCACTTCGACGTGGTGCGCGAGGGCGCCGAGCGCCCGCCCGCGCTCACGGTGCGCGTGTGCGACTCGCTGTCGTGCTGCCTGGCCGGTGCGCAAGCCTTGATCGACGCGCTGCCGCAACGGCTCGGCAGCGCGGTGCGGGTGCAGCGCGTGCCCTGCGTCGGGCGCTGTGCGCAGGCGCCCGTCGCCGTGATCGGGCAAAGACCGCTGGCGCACGCCACCGCGGCCGCAGTGGCCGAGGTGGTCGCCGCGAACGATCACCAGTGTCCGCTGCCGGCGGCGGCCGAAGGCCTGGAGGCGTATCGGTCGGCGGGCGGCTATGCGCAACTGGCGCGCATCGTCGATGGGTCGCTGCCGCGCGAGGCGGTGCTTGCCGAGCTCGATGCGTCCACCTTGCGCGGTCTGGGCGGTGCCGGTTTCCCGACCGCACGCAAGTGGCGTGCGGTGGCCGGCTACGACGGGCCGCGGCTGATGGTCGTCAACGCCGACGAGGGCGAACCGGGCACCTTCAAGGACCGCCACTACCTCGAGCGCGCGCCGCATCGCATCCTCGAAGGCATGCTGATCGCGGCCAGCGTGGTCGATTGCGAGGCCTGTTACATCTATCTGCGTGACGAGTATGCCGGCGTGCGCGCACTGCTGGCGCGCGAGATCGACGCTTTGCGCCGTGCCCCTGCGCTGACCGGGCGCGCCTTGCCGCAGATCCACTTGCGCCGCGGTGCCGGGGCGTACATCTGCGGCGAGGAAAGCGCCATGATCGAATCGATCGAGGGCAAGCGAGGCATGCCGCGCCTGCGCCCGCCGTACGTGGCGCAGGTGGGCCTGTTCGGCCGACCGACGCTGTCGCACAACGTCGAGACCCTGTACTGGTTGCCCGAGATCCTGCAGCGCGGCGGGGCCTGGTTTGCCGGACACGGGCGTCGCGGCCGCCAGGGCCTGCGCTCGTTTTCGGTGTCCGGACGGGTACGGGATCCGGGCGTGAAGCTGGCTCCCGCCGGCATCAGCGTGCGCGAACTGATCGACGAGCACTGCGGTGGCATGTTGCCGGGCCACCGTCTGTATGCCTACCTGCCTGGCGGTGCCTCGGGGGGCATCCTGCCTGCCTCGCTGGCCGACGAGCCGCTGGACTTCGACACCTTGCAGGCGCATGGCGCCCTGATCGGTTCGGCGGGCATCGTCGTGCTCTCGGAACACGACCGCGCCGTGGATGCCGCGCGCAACCTGCTCGGCTTCTTTCGCGATGAATCCTGCGGCCAGTGCACGCCCTGTCGCGTCGGTACCGCCAAGGCGCTGGGCGAGATTGCCGGCAAGGACTGGAACGCGGCGCTGCTGCAGGAATTGTCGGCGGTGATGGTGGATGCATCGATCTGCGGCCTGGGCCAGGCGGCGCCGAATCCGATGCTCTCGGTGATGCGCCATTTCGGCCACGAACTGGCCGGGCGTGCCGGAGTGGCGCAATGAACGCCGCCGCGGCACTGGCCCCGGGAGCGGTCGAATTCGAACTCGACGGGCGCCGCATCGACGCCCGTGCCGGCGAGTCCATCCTGGAGGCGGCGCAGCGTCATGGGGTGCGCATTCCCCGGCTGTGCCACTACGACGGCTACCGGCCCGACGGCAACTGCCGCGCCTGCGTCGTCGAGATCGACGGCGAGCGCGTGCTGGCGCCTTCCTGCTGCCGCGCGCCGGCCGCCGGCATGCAGGTGCGTGCGCACAGCGAGCGCGCCCGTGCATCGCAGCGCATGGTCATCGAGTTGCTGCTGGCCGACGCACCGGCGGCGGCACGTCGCGAAGATTCCGAACTGGACCATTGGGCCGGGGTGCTCGGCGTAGCTGCCTCGCGTTTTGCGCCGCGCGCGCAACCCGTCGCCGACCTGAGCCACCCCGCCATTGCGGTACAACTGGACGCCTGTATCCAGTGCGGCCGCTGCGTGCGCGCCTGCCGCGAGGAGCAGGTCAACGACGTGATCGGCTACGCCTGGCGGGGCGAGCAGGCGAAGATCGTGTTCGACTTCGATGATCCGATGGGCGCCTCGAGTTGCGTCGGCTGCGGCGAGTGCGTGCAGGCCTGCCCGACCGGTGCCCTGATGCCGCGCCTGCTCGGGTCCGAGGCGCAACTGGCGCCGGGGCTCGCTGCGCGCGTGGCACCGCGCGCCAGCCAGCGCCAGGTCGACTCGCTGTGTCCGTTTTGCGGCGTCGGCTGCCAGTTGCGCTTTCACGTCACGGACAATCGCATCAGCTTCGTCGAGGGCCGTGACGGCCCGGCCAACCGCGCTCGATTGTGCGTCAAGGGCCGCTTCGGCTTCGATTACGCGAGCAGTCCGCAACGCCTCGATATGCCGCTGCTGCGCCTTCCGGGCGCGCCCAAGAACGCCGCCTTCGGGCGCGTGCCGTCCGACTGGCGCAGCCAGTTCCGGGAGGCTTCCTGGGAAGAGGCGCTCGAAGTGGCCGGCGGCGGACTGGCACGCCTGCGCGACACGCTGGGACCGGCGGCGCTGGCTGGCTTCGGCTCTGCCAAGGGCAGCAACGAAGAGGCCTACCTGTTCCAGAAACTGGTGCGCATCGGCTTCGGAACCAACAACGTCGATCACTGCACGCGCCTGTGCCATGCCTCGTCGGTGGCGGCGCTGCTCGAGGGCATCGGGTCGGGAGCGGTCTCGAACCCGGTCTCGGATGTGCTGAAGGCCGAACTGGTGTTCGTGATCGGCGCCAACCCGACCGTGAATCATCCGGTTGCCGCCACCTTCATCAAGAATGCGGTACGACGCGGCACGCGGCTGGTGTTGGCCGATCCGCGCCGCACCGAACTGGCACGCCACGCCAGCCATGTGCTGCAGTTCCGCTCCGGCACCGACGTGGCGCTGCTCAATGCGATGCTGCACGTCATCATCGCGGAAGGATTGTTCGATCGCGCCTTCGTGGCTCGGCGCAGCACCGGTTTCGAGGCTTTGCGCGAGGCGGTCGCCGCGTTCACGCCGGAGGCGATGGCGCCCGTGTGCGGCATCGACGCCGCCACCATCCGCGAGGTGGCGCGCCTGTATGCCGGCAGCCGCGCTTCGATGCTGCTGTGGGGCATGGGAGTCTCCCAGCACACCCACGGCACCGACAATGCGCGTTGCCTGATCGCCCTCGCGATGGTCACCGGACAGATCGGGCGCCCGGGTGCCGGCTTGCATCCGTTGCGCGGCCAGAACAACGTGCAGGGCGCCTCCGACGCCGGACTGATCCCGATGATGCTGCCCGACTACGGGCGCGTCGATGACGAACGCGTGGCCAGCGCGTTCGAACGCCTGTGGGGCGCACCGCTCGATCGGCGCCCGGGCCTGACCGTGGTCGAGATCATGCATGCCGCCATCGCCGGCACCATTCGCGGCATGTACGTGATGGGCGAGAACCCGGCCATGTCCGATCCCGACCTGCATCAGGCGCGCCGGGCGCTGGCTGGCCTCGAATTGCTGGTGGTGCAGGACATCTTCCCCACCGAAACCGCTTGCCTGGCGGATGTGATCCTGCCGGCGTCGGCGTTTCCCGAGAAGACCGGCAGCTTCACCAATACCGACCGCATGGTGCAACTGGCGCGCCAGGCGCTCGAGCCCCCAGGCCAGGCACGCCAGGACCTGTGGATCATCGTGCAGATGGCGCGCCGCCTCGGCCTCGACTGGCACTATGAGCATCCACGCGAGGTGTTCGAGGAGATGCGCGCCGGCATGGCCTCGATCCGGGGCATCTCCTGGCAGCGACTGGAGCATGCCGGCAGCGTCACCTACCCCTGCGCCGACGAGGACGACCCGGGGCAAGCGGTGGTGTTCCAGGAGCGCTTTCCGACGCCCGATGGGCGCGCCCGGCTGGTGCCGACCGCGCTGCTGGCGCCCGACGAGCAACCGGACAGCGCCTACCCGTTCGTATTGATCACCGGACGCCAGCTGGAACACTGGCACACCGGGGCGATGACGCGGCGAGCCTACGCGCTCGACGCGATCGAGCCCGAAGCGACCGCCTCGATGCATCCGCTCGCCCTGGCGCGCCTCGGCCTGCGCGCCGGCGAGCCGGCGCGCATCGCATCACGACGGGGTGAAATCGTGCTGCGGGTACGCGCCGATCCGGCGGTCGCGCAGAGCAGCGTGTTCGTGCCGTTCGCCTACGCGGAAGCGGCGGCCAACCTGCTCACCAATCCGGCGCTCGATCCGTTCGGCAAGATTCCCGAATTCAAGTACTGCGCAGTGCGCATCTCCCCTGCAGCGGATCAGCCGGTCGCCGACTGATACGACTTGATCAGGTCGCGCCCGATGATCAGTTTCTGCACCTCGGTGGCGCCCTCGTAGATGCGCAGCGGGCGGATCTCGCGGTAGAGCAGTTCGACCGTCATGCCCGACTTCACGCCCAGGCCGCCGAAGATCTGCACCGCCTTGTCGATGACCTGCTGCGCGGTCTCGGTGGCGACCATCTTGGCCATGGCGACCTCGCGCGTGCCGCGTGCCCCGCGGCAATCGCGCACCCAGGCGGCGCGGTAGGTGAGCAGGGCGGCAGCGTCGATGCCGGTGGCCATGTCGGCCAGTGCCGCCTGCGTAAGCTGGAAGTCGGCCAGCTTCTGGCCCAGCATGGGGCGCTGCGTGGCGCGCGCCAGCGCCTCGTCGAGCGCGCGGCGCGCGAAGCCCAGCGAGGCGGCCGCCACGCTGGTACGAAACACGTCGAGGTTGCGCATCGCGATCTTGAATCCCTCGCCGGGTTGGCCGAGCATGGCCTCGGCCGGCACCCGGCAATTCGTGAAGCGCAGCGAGCCGAGCGGGTGTGGCGCCATCACCGGGATGTGCTCGGAGACCTCCAGCCCGGGCGTGTCGGCATCGATCACGAACGCGGAAATGCCGCGACTGCCGGGTGCTTCGCCGGTGCGCGCGAATACGCAGTAGAAGTCGGCGATGCCCGCATTGGAAATCCAGGTCTTGCAGCCGTCGAGCACGTAGTGCGCGCCGTCGCGACGCGCGCTGGTGGTCATGGCCGCGACGTCCGAGCCGGCCTCGGGCTCCGACAGCGCGAAGGCCGCCAGGCGGCGTCCGGCAACCACGTCGGGCAGGTACTTGCGCTGCTGCGTCGCCGTGCCGGCCAGCGACAGCGAGCCGCTGCCCAGGCCCTGCATGGCAAAGGCGAAGTCGGCCAATCCGGAGTGCCAGGCCAGCGTTTCGCGCGCGATGCACAGCGAGCGGGTGTCGATGGCCTCGAAGGCGCCGCCCCATGCCTTGCCGGCGCAATAGCGCAACCAGCCGGCGCGGCCCAGTTCGCCGACCAGTCGCCGGCAGGCGGCGTCGACATCGTCCTGGTGCGCATCCGTCAGGTGGCTGGCGGCCCACTCCTCCAGCGCACGCGCCTGCTCGCGGTGCACGTCATCGAGAAACGGCCAATCGTAGTGGGTGCGCTCGGGCATGGGGGGCTCGCTCCGGTCGGTTGATCTGGGTGCTTGATTTTCCACGACAACCCGGATAGCCTACTGAATGAACGATCATTCAGTCAAGCCAGCCGACTGCGCGTCGGCATCATCACAGGGGTTCGAACAGTCATGAAACTCGATGGAAAGACGGCGGTGGTCTCGGGTGGGGCCTCGGGAATCGGTCGTGCAGTGGCGCGCACCCTCGCCCAGGCGGGTGCCCGGGTCGTGATCGGCGACATCGACGAACGTGGAGGCGAGGCCGCTGCGCAGGAGGTGCGCGCGGCTGGCCAGGACGCGCGTGCGCTGCGCCTGGACGTGACCGACCTCGATTCGATCGCGGCGTTTCGCGACCAGGTGCTGGGCAATGGCGGGCAGGTCGACATCATTGCCAACGTGGCCGGGTGGGGGAGGATCGAGCCGTTCATGCAGAACACCCCGGAGTTCTGGCGCAAGGTGGTCGACCTCAACCTGCTTGGCCCGGTTGCGTTGACGCACGCCTTGCTCGGGCCGATGATCGAGCGTCAGTCGGGCAAGGTGGTGGTGGTGGCGAGCGACGCGGGGCGGGTGGGCAGCATGGGCGAAACCGTCTACTCCGGGGCGAAGGGGGGAGCAATCGCGTTCACGAAGTCGCTGGCGCGTGAAGTTGCGCGCTACCAGATCAACGTGAACTGCGTATGCCCGGGACCCACCGATACGCCGCTGTTGCGGGCCGTGCCGGAGAAGCACCAGGAAGCCTTCGTGCGGGTCACGCCGATGAAGCGCCTTGCGCGGCCCGAGGAAATTGCGGATGCGGTGCTGTTTTTTGCCAGCGACCGCGCCGCCTTCATCACCGGCCAGGTGATCAGCGTGAGCGGTGGACTCACCATGGCAGGCTGAGCGTCCGCACCTGCAGGCAGTCATTGCGAAGCACGCACCCAGGAGGCATGACATGAAGCGATTTCTCATTGCGGCAGGCGTGGCGCTGGCGAGCGTCGGCGCCACCGTTGCAGCACAGGCGCAGGGCCAGGAACCGGTACGCATCGGCCTGATCGCCGCGTTCTCGGGCCCGTTCGCCGACTACGGCAAGCAGATCGAGGGCGGCATCAAGGCGTACCTGAAGCAGCACGGCGACACCTACGCCGGGCGCAAGATCGAGATCCTGGTGCGCGATACCACCGGCCCGGCGCCCGAGGTTGCCAAGCGCCTGGCCCAGGAGCTGGTGGTGCGCGACAAGGTCGATTTCCTGGCCGGCTTCGGCCTCACGCCGGAGGCCCTGGCGGTGGCGCCGGTGGCCACGCAGGCCAGGACGCCGATGGTGATCATGAATGCGGCCACTTCGATCATCACCACCAAGTCGCCGTACGCGGTGCGCTTCTCGATGACGCTGCCGCAGAACTCGGCGCCGATGGGTCCCTGGGCCTTCAAGAACGGCATCAAGCGCGTCTATACGCTGGTGGCCGACTACGGCCCGGGCATCGACTCGGAGACCTGGTTCAGCAAGTTCTTCAAGGATGCCGGCGGCGAGATCGTCGATTCGGTACGCGTGCCGCTGAAGAGCCCGGAGTTCGCGCCTTTCATCCAGCGCATCAAGGACAGCAAGCCTGACGCGGTGTTCGTGTTCCTGCCGCCGGGCGAACACACCATCGCCTTCATGAAAGGCTACGAGGAGCGCGGCCTGAAGGCGGCCGGCATCAGGATCATCGCCACCGGCGACCTCACCGATGACCACCTGCTCAACGGGATGGGCGATTCGATGCTCGGCATCACCACCACCTTTCACTATTCGGCGGCGCACGATTCGCCCGAGAACAAGGCGTTCCTGAAGGCCTTCGCCGACGCGAACCCCAATGGCGGGCGTCCCAATTTCATGGCGGTGGGCGGCTATGACGGCATGCACGCCATCGCCGAAGTGGTGAAGAAGCTCAACGGCAAGCTGGACCCCGACAAGGCGATGGAGTTGTTCAAGCAGATGAAGTTCGAGAGCCCGCGCGGGCCGATCGCCATCGATCCGGCCACCCGCGACATCGTCCAGAACATCTACGTGCGCAAGGTCGAGCGGCAGCACGGCGAGCTCTACAACATCGAGTTCGACAAGTTCCCGATGTTCAAGGATCCGGCCAAGTAAGGCGCGCGGGGCTTCGCGCACATGTTCGGCGATCTGGTCGGCGTCCTGTTCGACGGCCTGGCGTACGGCAGCCTGATGTTCGTCATCAGCATCGGGCTGTCGGTCACCATGGGCTTGATGAATTTCGTCAATCTCGCCCACGGGGCGTTCGCCATGGTCGGCGGCTACGTGTGCGCGATCCTGATGAACCACCTCGGAGTGCCGTTCCTGCTCACCCTGCCGATCGCCTTCGTGGTGGCGGCGCTGGTCGGAGTCGTGCTCGAGCGCACCCTCTACCAGCGACTGTACAAGGCCAGCCCGCTCGACCAGGTGCTGTTCTCGATCGGGCTCACCTTCATGTCGATCGCGGCGGCCAGCTATTTCTTCGGCCCCAGCCAGCAACCGGTGCATCTGCCCCGTTTCCTGATCGGCCAGGTGCAGGTGCTGGGTATCGATCTCGGCATCTACCGCCTGTTCCTGATCGCGGTGGTGGTGCTGATCACCCTGCTGCTGGGCTTCATGCTCGAGCGCACGCGCTTTGGCGCGCAGGTGCGCGCTTCGGTCGACAACCAGCAGGCTTCGGCCGGCATGGGCATCAACGTCAATCAGGTGTTCGCGATCACCTTCGCGCTCGGCTCGGGGCTGGCCGGCATCGGCGGTGCGCTGGGAATCGACGTGCTCGGCCTCGACCCGACTTTCCCGCTGAAATACATGGTGTATTTCCTGCTCGTGGTGGCGGTGGGCGGCGCCGGCTCCATCAAGGGCTCGCTGGTTGCGGCGGTGATCCTGGGTGTGTTCGACGTGGCCGGCAAGTACTACGTGCCCGAGATCGGAGCGTTCATCATCTACGCATTGATGGTGATCCTGCTGATCCCGTTCCCCTCCGGCCTCTACGGAAGAAGGGCCGGATGAGCGACAAGACCGCCACGCTGGCGGCCCCGGCCGCCGTGCGGGCGCCGCGACGCCTGAGCGGTGAACGCTGGCACCCGCTCGAGATCGTGCTGTGGCTGCTGCCGCTGCTGGTGCTGCCACTGTTTCCGGGCTACCTGGTGCTGGGCAGCCAGATCCTGATCGTGGGCCTGTTCGCGCTCTCGCTCGACCTGATCCTGGGCTACGCGGGCATCGTGTCGCTCGGCCACGCGGCCTTCTTCGGGCTGGGCGCCTACGTCGCCGGCCTGCTCGCGGTGCACGGCTGGGGCGAACCGATCTCCGGCCTGCTGCTGGGCGGCCTGGTGGCCGCGCTGCTCGGCTTCGTGGTCAGCTTCATCGTCGTGCGGGGTAACGACCTGACCCAGTTGATGGTGACGCTGGGCATCGGCCTGATGCTGTTCGAGGCGGCCAACAAGGCGGCGTTCATCACTGGCGGCGTCGACGGCCTGTCCGGGGTCACCATGTGGAAGGTGCTCGGACTGTGGGAGTTTGGCCTGACCGGCAAGGTTGCCTACCTGTACAGCCTGCTGGTGCTGTTCCTGGTCTTCCTGTTGCTGCGTCGACTGGTGCACTCGCCGTTCGGCCTGGCGCTGCGCGGCCTGCGCGAAGGTCCGCGGCGCATGCCGGCGATCGGAGCCTCCAGCCTGCGCTTGCAGGTGAAGGTGTTCACCATCGGCGCCGGCGTGGCCGGCATTGCGGGCGCACTGCTCGCCCAGACCACGCAGTTCGTCGGGCTCGAGGTGCTCGGATTCACGCGCTCGGCGGAAATCCTGATCATGCTGGTGCTCGGCGGCACGGGCCGGCTCTACGGGGCACTGATCGGCACCGCGGTGTTCATGCTGGCGCAGGACTACCTGGCCGGCATCAATCCGGTCTACTGGCAGTTCTGGATCGGCTTGCTGCTGGTGGTCATCGTCATGTTCGCGCGCGGCGGCATCCTCGGCGCCGGCATCGTGCTGCGCGAGCGCCTTGGCCGGAGAGCGCGGTGAGCGTTGCCCTGCGCACGGCAGGACTATCCAAGCGCTGGGGCGGCTTCGATGCCAATTCCCGCATCGATTTCGAGTTGGAAGCCGGCAGCCGTCATGCACTGATAGGTCCCAACGGTGCCGGCAAGACCACCTTCATCAACCTGCTGACCGGCTATCTGGTGCCCAGTGCGGGCGAGGTGTTCCTCGGTGAGGTGAACGTCACCCGCATGGCGCAGCACGAGCGGGTGCGCCGCGGCATGACGCGCACCTTCCAGATCAATACGCTCTTTCCGGGCCTCACCGTGCTCGAGTCGGTGCTGCTGGCAATCAACGTGCGCAAGGGGCGCGAGGCCATCTGGTGGGCCTCGCTGCAGCGCCAGCGTGAAGAACTCGACGAGGCGCGCACGCTGCTCGCCTCGCTGCAACTCGAGCACGATCGGTCCACCATCACCAGCAAGCTGCCGTACGGCAAGCAGCGCCTGCTCGAGATCGCGCTGGCGCTGGCCACCAGGCCGCGCATCCTGCTGCTCGACGAGCCGGCCGCCGGCATCCCATCCAGCGAGTGCGCCGAACTGTTCGAGGTCATCGCGCGCCTGCCGCGCGAGGTGACGATCCTGTTCATCGAACACGACATGGGCCTGGTATTCCGCTTCGCCGAGCGCATCACCGTGATGGTGGCCGGCTCGATCCTGGTGCAGGGCAGCCCGGGCGAAATTGCCGCCGACCGACGCGTGCGCGAGGTCTATCTGGGAGAGCCGCAGCGTGGCTGAATTGCTCAGGCTCGATTCGGTCAGTGCCGGCTATGGTGCCTCGGTGGTGCTCGAGGATGTCTCGCTGGTCATCGAGGAGGGCAACAGCCTCGCGCTGCTGGGGCGCAACGGTGTCGGCAAGACCACCTTGCTGCTCACGCTGATGGGCCTGGCCCGGCGCCATGCCGGCGCCATCGTCTGGCGCGGCGAAGAGATCGGCCACATGGCCACCTACCGACGCGCGCGCGCCGGCATCGGCTGGGTGCCGCAGGAGCGCTACATGTTTCCCTCGCTCACCGTCGAGGAGCACCTGGTCGCGGTGGCGCGCCCGGGTCCCTGGACGCTGGCGCGCGCCTATGCGCAGTTTCCGCACCTGAAGCGTCGTCGCAGCAACCTGGGCGGCCAGCTCTCGGGCGGCGAGCAGCAGATGCTGGCGCTGGCGCGTGCCTTGATGGTCAATCCGAAGCTGCTGCTGCTCGACGAGCCGATGGAAGGCCTGGCGCCGATCATCGTCCAGGAGTTGATGGAAGTGATCCGCGACCTGATCGCCGAAGGCGGCATCACGGTGATCCTGGTCGAGCAGCACGCGCGCCTGGCGCTGGAGCTCACCCGCCATGCCATCGTCCTGGAGCGTGGTCGCATCGTGCATGCCGCCGACAGCGAGAAGCTGCTGCGTGAACCGGCGATCCTCGAGCGACTGCTGACGGTTTCCGATGAGCACGAGGAGGCGTCATGATTCCGGTGGTGTCGGTGATCAGGGACGAGCATCGCGCGCTGGCCGACGTGGAGACCGACCACGAAGGGGCGCTCGAAGCGTTCG
>CAZXLV010000053.1:0-14023 GCA_964641405.1 uncultured Limnobacter sp.
CGTCAATATCGGCAACTGGGACATGATGTACTACCTGGCGATCTCGGCGCTGGGCACCGCGCGTGTCGTACAGCTTGCGGGGCGCAGGCAGCCCGGCGAGATTGGCGTAGCCAGCACGCAAGCCCGGCGCACTGCGCTGCGCCCGGCGCGCAAGGCAGCGGAGGCGCCGTAATGGCGGTCGATCCTTCCGTTTACGACGAGATGTACCTCAACGACGACCAGACCTACGAGGATCCGGTCAATTCGCCCTACTATCCGGTCTTCCGGGCGGTGGTGGCCGAAGCCGAGCGCCTGCAATCCTCGACGGTGCTCGAGGTCGGCTGCGGTTCCGGCACGCTGGGAAAGTTGCTGATCGACGCCGGGATGCGTTATCGCGGCTTCGACCTGGCGAAGGAAGGCGTACGCAAAGCGGCGCACCGCGCGACGGGCGCCGCGGAACTGTTCGTCGGCGATGCCACCGATCCGGCCGTGTACGCTCGTGACTACGACACCATCGTCTGCATCGAGGTGCTGGAGCACGTCGAAGCGGACCTGGAAGCGATCTCGCACTGGAAGTCCGGTTGCCGCGTGGTCTGCTCGGTCCCCAATTTCGACTACGCGACCCACGTGCGCAAGTTTCTCGACGAGGGCGAAGTCATCGAGCGCTACGGCAAGCTGATCCGCATCGACCGGATTACGCGTATCCGCAAGAAGATCTGGAGTCACGGGCTCACGGTAGGCGACTACTTGCGCCGCCTGCGCTGGAGCCGTAACGAGCCAAGGCGGCTCGCCGGATTGCTGGGGATCCGCCAGTTCGACTGGCACGGCGGCTGGTTCCTCTTTTCGGGCGAGCGCGTCGACACTCGCTGAGGCGCCGTCACCACGCATAGTAGCTATGCAACCAAGCGCGGCAGCAAGCGCTTCAGCACGGCCCTTTCCGGCGACACCGGCCGGCCCGAGACCGCCCACAGAGTAAGCAATGTTGCCGTGTAGACCAGGGCGCCAACGCCACACCTCAGAGTGAGTTCTGCGAGGGGCGAATCGAAACTGTGGTTGAGCCAGTGCAACACGCCAGCCATGGTCATGCCCGCCATCAGTGGTCGCCAGAGCACTGCAATGAACTCCCACGCTCCGATCAGCCGCTCGCGTCGAACCAACCACCAGACAGCCACCGCCAGCGAGGCGGCCGCCACCGCCCTACCAATAGAAAGGGCCCAGGTGACTTCATACAATCTGGACAGCAGGAGCGACAGCGCAAGGAATCCACCGGCGTGCAGTGTCGTGATCAATGCATAGGGGCGCACCCGTTCGAGGGCGATCATCGCCGTCCCGCAATAGTGCATCAAGGACTGCATCATGAAGAAAAAGGTGAACATGCGCACATAAGGAACTGTCGGCCCCCATTGCGCGCCAAGCAGCACCGCCACGAACTGTGGCGCAACCATCATCAGGCCGATGCTCACCGGAAAGATCAGCAGCGCTACAACCCCAAGCGAGGTCCGCAGCATGTTGCCCAACTGCGCGTAATCGTGTCGTACGCTGGCGAAGCCGATGCCGAGCGTGCGCGCGACCGGCAAAACGACCTCGGAAACGGGTAACTCGGAGACGTCAGCGGCAACCTTGTAATAGCCCAGGATCTGCGGTGTGACGAAACCCGGAAGCAGCAATCTGTCGAAAGCCAGCAGCACGTACTTGCCGATGTTCAATGCGAGCATCCACACCGAGAAGCCGAGGAAGATCCGCCAGCGGCCCAATGACCAACGCGGGCGAAAGGCCTGGACGCGATACGACCAAGCCACCTGGAATATCTTTGCCAGGATGCCAGCGAGGAGAATCGCCAGGTAGTCGCGCAACAGCCATGCGCACACGACCGTCATCACCACCGACACAACGCGGCAGACGAGCAGGTAACCAGCGTCGCGCTCGAAGTCGAGATCAAGTCGGAAGGTGACCACCCCGATGTTCTCGAACCCCTGGATCGCCGACGCGATCCCGACCATAGCGAAGATCATGTAATAGCGCTCGTCGCCGTAGATATGCGAAGCAACAATGCCGCCGATCGCCAAACCGGCTGCGATCGTCAGGCCCGACGATACCCTGATCGACCAAGCCGTGTTCCAATCGCCGGGATCACGCGAACGTCGCGAAATCAGTGAGGTTTCGGCGCTCGCATCGAACACCATCTCGAGCAGAGCAGATACCGCGAGGGCCACCGCGACCAGACCAAAGTCGGTCGGCGACAGCCGGCGGGCCAGCACCATCGCACTGGCTAGTCCGAGCGCTCGCGAGATCCAGCGCAGCACCACCATCAGCACGGCGCCGCGCGCCAGGCGGGATCCAAGAGACATGTCTTGTACCGTCGACTCTCAAGCGCCGACGATCCCCGCCTTTTTGCCTTCCTTCTGGATCAGCAGCGCATCGACAAAGAACTTGGCGGCCCAGTTGGGAAAGCGCCAGGTCATGTAGTCGCCGTCGAACGGGAAAGACCCCGGCATGGCGCCGCGCACACCAGATTCGTCACTGTGCAGATCCTGCACGGACATGTTGAACGCATTGGCCTTGCGCGCCCATTCGAGTGGCTGCGAATCACCGGTCAGGTGCGCGATGCGGGCCCAGTTCAGCGCCATCTGCGCGTTGCCGGTCACGCAACTCCAGCGCGCAAGGGACTTCCAGGCGGGCGAAACGTAGCCGGGCAGGCTGCCATCGGCACGCTGCAGTGTCGCCGTAATCGCCGCCAATTCGACGCCGCGCGCAACGAGATCCTCGCGCCCGCTCGCCGCTCCGACTTCGACGATGCCACGGATCGCATAGGCCAGCGTGTGGGTCAGCGCGCGATCGTCGACATGCTGTGACAGGCAGTTGCCGGGGAGCCAACCGTTGGCGAGCGACTGCGAAACGGCCCAGTCGACATTGCGTACCGCGGCCTCCAGGTAGGAGCCCTCGCCGAGGGTCTCGGCTGCGATTGCCAGCGCGAATGCCGTTCGGGTGTTGTAGGTGGCGACTTCAGTGGTGGTGAAGGGCGAGGGGAAGCGGCGCCAGCAGCCGTCCACATCCTGTGCCTGCACCAGCCAGCGCGCGGCAGCATGCGCCGCGTCGCGCAAAATCGGGTCGCCGGACTCCTTCCACGCTCTTGCCAGGCCGAACAGGACCTGGCCAGTGTTGAAGATCGTCGGAACGAGCGGATCGGCGCCGATCACGCCGGCCTGGATGCCGCCATCGGTCATCTGGATCGAAGCCTCCCAGCGCGCCATGCGCAGCGCCCGCTCGCAGAGATCAGCCCGGTCAAATACGCGTGCCACGTCGAACAGCGTCGGAATGATGTAGCCGGTCGTCTCGGGATACGACGGCAGCCAACGATCCGTCTTCAGGTCGTAGCTGTGCGGAACGCCATCATCGACCGATGCATCGTGCGCGCGGCAGATCCAGTCGACGGCAGCGAGCAGGTGGACATCCGGTTCGATGGGCGGGCGCCCTCTGCTAACGCGGTCGGTCAGGGCCTTCACGAAATGACGCATCGGCAAGCTACTCTTTCCAAATCGCAGCCAGCGCCGACGCGAGCGTCCGCACTCGTGCAGGCGAGCAGCGCGCGCCAAGCGATATTCCGTACGCGGTACCGCCGGGAATTGGCTCATCAAGCCACATCTCGCAGACGATAAGCATGGTCATGCCGACTCCCGTACCGATGCGCCAGATTCCCCCTCTCGAGAGCTTCGCACGAAGGCGCATTGCCAGTTACATCCAGCACTCCGGTCGTTCACGATAGGGAAGCCAGTGATCAGGACAGTTCCGCACGGTCGCAAGGATAGCGCGGATTCGTACCACTCCCCCGGCGAACGCACGACGACGCCCGTCGGGACCGCCGGCAGCGAGAGCGACGGTTCGGCTACGCTCATCATCTGGGGCGACCATCGATCGATCGCGCGATGAATCAGCATGCGCATCGCTCAGCCGTCGGTCCAGCCCTTCAGTCCCGAGCCGAGCCGTCGACCGATTCCGTTCAGGCGCTCCATCAACGGCCGCATCCTGGCCTGCAGCGCCGGCAGCGGGTCGCTCCACCTGAACAGCGCGTCGACCGTTGTGGCATCGGGCAGGTCGATTCCCGCTACCTCCTCACGGACTCGGGCCTGCCGAACCGAATGCGCGTCACTCCAGACGACGGGCGGATCAGCGTAGCGCGTCGGTTCGCCACGCAGGCCCGTCTCCGCATCGAAAACATGCAGCGGAATGTTGGCGCCGTTCACCGTAGCCACTTCCTGCTGGAAGTCGGTGCGCCCCACCGTCGGCTCGACCATGTAGAACTCGCCGTCGCGGCGATCGCGCTTGAACTCCATGCTGCCGATGCCCAGGAAGCCGACCGCGTCGAAGAAGGCAAAGGTGCGCCGCGACAGTTCGTCGTGAAACTGCGGCGCTGCAACGCAGGCCGCAGTACCGCCGATTCGCGGCGGCCAGGAACGCAGCTTCTGCCCGACAAAGGCGATACGGTCGAGCGGATCGCGGGCGCGGTAGACAAGACAGAAGTAGATATCGGAGTCATCGCCCTCGATCCACTCCTGTGCCATCAGGTCATCGCAGATCGGCATGATGCGTTCGACCCATCCGGCGAGTTCCTGGTGACTAGCGCACTTGTAGGCCTTCGCGAAGTGCCTGGCGTACTCGTAGTTGCGCACCGTCGGCTTGAGAATCACCGGGAAGGACAGAAACTTTGCAGCTTCGGGAAGCCTCGCAGAACTCAGGTGCAGCGAACGAGGAATCGACGCGCCAAGTCGCTCAGCCATCTGCTGGAACTCGTTCTTGCGCAACAGTGCACGCAGGATCTCCGCAGCAGGTGCCGTGTAGCGATAGCGACGCGTGATTTCGGTAAGGTGCTCGCAGACGGTCTCCACGCCCCGCTCCTCGGTGAGGAACAGGACCGGTTGCACATTGTCACCATGCCGCGCATCCGCGAACGCGGTGAGGGCTTCGATCAGTTCGGTGCCTGCGAACGCGCGACACGGCACCTTGATACCGTGGCGCGACCAGCCAACCGGGGAAAATCGCTCCGATACGAAGGCGTAGCACGTGACGCCGCCCGCGCCTAGGCTGCGCAGCACACCCAGCGCATTGATATCTTGCCCGACCACCACGGCCACGGCCGTGTCGCGCCGTGCCTCAGGCACCGCCATTCGCGGCTCCGCTGATGTTGCTGAATGGCTTTCCCCGGATCGTGATCGCCTGTCTGCGCTGCCGCGGCCCGTCCGAACGGTCGTCCAGCAAGTACCCGGTGATCGCCAGTCCGCCATCGATGATTAGCACGGCCCGGTTCGCATGGTTGGCCGCCACGTAGCGTTCAGGTTTGTGCGGAGCCTCGAGAACGGCCGCGACATCGCCGCGTACCGTCGCCGAGTCGGCTGCCGACTGGCCGCCGGAACCGTTGATATGTATGGCCTGGGCGGCGGTTGAACCGAGAACCGCGTCGTTGCACGCCTGCAACTCCTGCTTATGGACGCTACCGAAATCGACCAAGGGGCAAGAAGCGCCGAGAGGCAGGAGGAATTCTGGCCGTTCAACCACAAGGCATTCCAGCGATTCGGCGTCAACGCGAGCAGCTTGTACATCCCGATGGAAATCCCGACACGCAGATGAAGCCGAAGTCTGACAGATTGCTGCGCTGCCGCCCGAATAAAGGTCACGATTCGGCACGTTGCCAATCCCCGACGACGCCCTGGTCTAAGGCCTGAGGAACGACCGCGCACGCTGCAGTACCCAGCGCTCGGCGCCATCGGGCCTGCCCGCCAGATGCCAAAGGCCCGCCAGAGCGCAGCCATAGACCAGCACTCCGCTCACCACCTCGCCAATCAGCCTCACCCAGGGCGGCAGGGTCGCCGCGGCGGTGTCGACGCCCACCACCACCGCCGCCATTGCCGCCGTCGCCAGCACTGGTCGCGCCGTCTGCCGCAGCATGTCCCCAAGGCTCACCCCGGGAAGGTGGCGGCGCACCAGGATCGCGACGGCCATGATCCCGATACCGCCGAGCACAGCACGGAACCAGGCAATCTCGATGGCGCCCGATTTCGGGAACACGACGAAGATCAAGGCAGCGAGCACCGCCGCCATGCCCCACTGAAATGATGCCTGCGTACGAAACGCACCGAGGCTCACCAGCAGGTAGTTCCCGGCACTGGTCAGCGAGTTTGCCCCATATGCCAACGCAAGCGCCACCATGATCGGGACCACCTGGCCCCATTTCGCACCCAGCAACACCGGCACCATGTCCGCCGCGACCAGCGCGAGCCCTATGCTGGCCGGAAGCGCCAGCGCACTCTGGATGCCGAGTGCGGAGAGATAGATCCGGCGCAGCCGGGACCGATCGTCCTGGCTGGCCGCCATCACCGGGAAGAGCGCCCGGCTGGTCGGCGCCAACAGCTCGCTCGCAGGCATTGACGACACCTGGTCAGCGATCGAGTAGGCGCCCAGCACTGTCGCCCCATCCCGGCGGCCCACGACCAGCTTGTCCAGTTGCGACGTGGCGTAGCTGCCGATGGCGCGCAGCGTAAGCCACGAGGAAGCCCCGAAAAAATCACGCCAGCGCGACAGCGTGAAGCGCGGCGCTACGCGATGCATCGCGTAGCTGAGCGCCACTCCGGCAACGTTCGACAGCACGGTTCCCGCGACCAGCGCCCAGTAACTTCGAAGCCAGACAGCGAGCATGATCGTGGTCGCAAACCCGATGGCTCGCCGGGACATGAAGAAAGCAACCTCGCGGGCATACTCCTGGCGCTTCTGGAAGATCACCGGCCCGAAGCCGGTCAGGCCATCCAGCAGGTAGGCGAAGGCCAGCGTCACGATCACCGGCGCAAGCCTCGGGTCACGATAGTAGTCGGCAATCCATGAACTGCACAGCGCCAGCACAGCGGCGACCGCGGCGTTCTGCAACAGGCGCAGTGTCCAGGCCGTGTTCAACTCGTCGCGGTCGATATTGCGCCGCTGCACCACGGTCAGGTTGATGCCGAGGTCGAGCAGCACGACGGCCAGACCCAGCGCGATGCTGGCCAGGGCGACGATGCCGAAATCCTCGGCCGTCAGCAAGCGCGCAAGCACGATCGTGCTGACCACTCCGATCGAGCGATCGAACCATCGCATCAAGATGTACAAGGTGGCCCCCGAGGCCACCGACCGACTGCGCAGCAGCCGCACGAACAGGGCTCTCATGAGACCTGCCGTGGCCCGGCAAGGTTATGCCACGCCCTCAGGCCGAATCGCAGGCGCGTGCGGTCCCATGGAGTGAAGCGCGGCAGAAGATACCGACAGGACTCGCGGCAAGCGGTGCCGGCCTGCGTCGTGAACGCATAGCGGACACCCGCACGCCGGACCATCTCGACATGGCGCTCATCGAAGTCGCCGTCGGGCTTGCCGTTCGGATACGCAAAGAGCAGGGGGCGCTTGCCCGTGATCGCGGCCAGGTCGTCGAGCCCGCCGCCGATCTCGCGCTCGGCTTCGCCATCGGGCAGCTTCAACAGGATCGGGTGGGTGCGCGTATGTCCACCCAGCGGCATGCCGGCACGCTCGAGCGCGGCGACGTCGTCCGGCCGCATCATGGTGCCGGTTGGGGCGGCGACCCCCGCTGCCTGCTCGATTTCGCCGACGCCATGCATGCGCTCATCGGGGGACAGGTGCTTGATGGCGCCGAGAATACGATCGATCGCCTCTCGCCGCTGCGCGTCGCTGCCCAGCGCCAGCTCCTCGCCCGATGCGGGCACCCGGAGCGAAGCGGCCGTGCAGCGCCGTACCGCTTCGATCACCCGGTCATTGAACATCGCTGCGCCGTCGAGGAAGCCGGTCGCCACGAAGAAGGCCGCCTTCATCCGGTGGCGCTGCAGGATCGGCAAGGCCACCGTGAAGTTGTCGCGATAGCCATCGTCGAAGGTGAGCATTGCCGGGCGCGCCGGCAAGGTGCCGTCGAACAGGCGCTCACAGGCCTCCAGCGGATCGAGCACGCGGAACTGCGCACCGATCCAGCCCAGCATGCGATCGAACATGCGGGCATCCGGTTCGAACGGCAGCAGCGGGTCAGGTTCGGCCAGCGCACGGTGAAAATAGAACACCGACAAGCGGGCGTGCGCCCCGGCTGGTGCCGCGAGCGCGGTGAGCGCACGCAGGATCACGCGCGCACCCGGCGCGCGGCCAGCGCAGCGTAGATCGCTCGGTAGCCCTCGACGCTGCGCGCCCAGGTCCGCCTTGCCTCGACGAAGCGCCGCCCCGCAGTGGCGAGACGCTCGCGCAAGGCGGCGTCATCCAGCAGGCGCAGGATGGACTGCGCGAGCGCCTGCGCATCGCCGGCGCGAAACAGCAGGCCGGTGCCTTGGTGTTCGATCAGTTCGCGGTGGCCGCCCACATCGGAGGCCACCAGCACCCTGCCCTGCGCCATCGCCTCGAGCGGCTTGAGCGGCGTGACCAGTTCGGTCAGGCGCATCGAATGACGCGGAAACGCCAGTACGTCGATCAGGCCGTAGTAGCGGTTGATCTCCGTATTGGGTACCCGCCCGGTGAACACCACCCGATCGGCCAGGCCGCGCGCACGCGCCTGTTCACGCAGCGCCGCATCCTGCGGGCCGCCGCCCACCAGCAGCAGTTTCGTTGCGGGCCGGCTTGCCACGATTCGCGGCAAGGCGTCGATGAGCAGGTCCAGGCCCTCGTAGCCATAGAACGAGCCGCAAAAGCCGACCACGTCACAGCCGGCGAGACCAAGCCTCTGCTGGAGTTCGACATCCGCGCCTTGCAGCACCGGAAACTGCTCGATGTCGACGGCGTTGGGGATGACCGTGACCTTGTGCCCCGCAATGCCGCGCTTCAGGATGTCGCGCCGCAAGCCCTCGCAGATCGTCGTGATCGCGTCGGCCTGCCGGAATGCGCGCGTCTCCATCGCCCTGGAGGCCCGGTAGCGCAGGCTCTCCGAACTGGCGGTGCCGTGATCGACCGCCGCATCCTCCCACAACGCACGTACCTCGTAGACCACCGGAATCCCCAGTGCCCGGCCGACCCGGATCGCCGGCCAGGCATCGAGCACCGGCGAGTGCGCGTGCAGGATATCGGGTTCGAGTTCACGCGCCAGTTGCATCAACCGCGCCTCGGTGGCTCGCATCTGGTCCAGCGGCCACAGCGCCGGCAGCCTGGCGAGCAGCCCCGGCGTGTAGGGGGTGCGCAGGAACTCGAAGCCCGCCGAGGATTCGCGCTCCAGGTCGCCCGCGTTCTGCTTCGGTCCGGTGAGCTGGAATGTCTCCCAGCCGCAGCGCCGCTGTTCGCGCAGGATGGCCAGCGTGCGGAACACGTAGCCGCTGTGCAGCGGCGCCGAGTGATCGAGGACGTGCAGGATGCGCATCAGCCCCGTCCCAGGCGAAAGTCGGCAAGCGGCGAGGCGCGCAGCCACAGTTCCAGGATCATCAGGATCCACACCATGGTGCCGTAGTAGCCGGCGTGGCCCGAGGCCAGTCGGGCCAGCAACTGCTGCAGGAAAGCTTCGCGGATCATCCCGCGCGCAGCCAGCGAGCGCAGCGCATCGTCGGCGAGCATCTTCAGGTGCTCGTGGGTGAGCAGCCAGTCCCCGAACGGCATGCCGAAGCCATGCTTCTGCTTGGCGATGATCTCGTCGGGCAGGAAGCCGCGCAGCGATTCCTTGAAAAAGTGGCGCAAGCTGCGTCCCTTCAGTTTCTCGTCAGGGCGCAGGCGCAGCGAATGCTCGACCAGCGCGTGGGTGATCATCGGAAACGCCACTTCGACTCCCGCGGCGCTGCACATCCGCGTGACCTTCGGCAGGTCGCTGTCGGCCAGCGTGAACTTGAAGTCCCAGGCCAGCAGCCGGTTGACCTGCGTCATCGGAAGCTGCGCAGCCTGCGCGCGGGCCCAGACCTGGCGCTCGAGTTCGAGCGGCTGGTCGAGTGTCACCTCCCCGAGCATCGCATCGGTGAAGACCTCGCGTGCACCCAGCTGGTTCAACAGGTTGTAGCGGCTCTGCAGGCGATCGGGCAAGGGCTCGCGCGCCTGCTCGATGTAGCTGCGCGCCTTGGGCAGCACGCCGACCTCCAGCGCCTTCAAGGGTCCGAACAGCAGCGGTTCGAGCACCCCGCCGCGCAGCCAGGCCGGCACTCGTTCGTAGAACGCGAACACCGCCTGCTTCGCATAGCGCTCGTTGCCGCCGTAGAGTTCGTCGCCGCCGTCGCCTCCCAGCATCCGCTCGATGCCCGCCTCGCGCGCGATGCGAGCGCAGAAGTAAGTCGGCACGGCGGATGAATTGCCGAACGGCTGTTCGTACTGCGTCGCTACCGTCTCGACACCGGCCCGCACATCATCGGGCGTCAGGAAATACTCGGTGTGTTCGGTGCCGAAGTGCCGGGCCGCCAGGCGCGAATACATCGTCTCGTCATAGCCGCCCACGTCGAAACCGATCGAGAAGGTGCGCGCGGGAGCTTCGTACTGCCGGGTGACCAGCCCCGCGATGGTCGAGCTGTCGGTGCCGCCCGACAGGAAGCAGCCGATGCGCTCGCGCGAGAATCCGGCCGTGCACTCGGCGACGCCGTCGCGCAACGCGCCGAGGAACGCCTCGCGCTCGATGGCGAACTCGAACGGTCGCTGCTCCTCGAAAACGGGATTCCAGTAGCGCAGCACCTCGACGCGCCCATCGGCAACGCGCAAGGCCTCACCCAGGTCGAGCCGCCGCACGCCTTCGAAGATGCTGAGCGGGGCCGGTACCATGTGAAAGTAGGTGTACGCCAGCACGCTCTGCAGGTCGAGGCGCGCGCCGAGGCCGGCCAGCGAAGCCGCCTGGTCGGGCCGTGCCGAGAACGCCAGGGCCGCGCCTTGCTGCGCCCAGAACAGCGGGTAGGTCGAGAACCGGTCGACTGCGACGAGGGCACGGCCGCGCACCTCGTCCCAGATAGCAAGCAGGAATTCGCCCGCCAGCGCATCCAGCACCGCGTCGCCGCGATCGAGCCAGCGCTGCAGCAGCATCCCCGCCGGGTCGGCCGCAGCGCTGCCCGGCGGTTCGTCGACGAAGCGCAAGCGACCATACACGATGGCACCCGCACGCGGCCGACTGGCACGCGCCAGGCCGAGCGTGGGCGCGCCCTGCACGGCAGGGGTGTTCATCTCGATCGGCCGATCGGCTGCCAGCGGCAAGCGCCCGTGAAAAGGTATCGGGAGCAGGGAACGAGTCAAACCAGTACCTCCGCCGGCGCGGGATGACTGAGAAAAGCCGTCGGACTTGCAGTGAGCCCGTAGGCGCCCGACTGGAACACCGCGATCAGGTCGCCCGGCTCGGCGTGTGCCAGCTTCATGCGCTCGGCCAGGATGTCCAGCGGCGTGCACAGCGGGCCGACCACCGATTGCAACTCTTCGGCCGGCTCGTCGAGGCGGTTGGCGACCGCCACCGGATAGTTCTTGCGCAGCACCTGGCCGAAATTCCCCGATGCCGACAGATGATGGTGCAGGCCGCCGTCGACCACCATGAACACCTGGCCGCAGGACTCCTTGCGGTCGATGACGCGGCACACGTACACCCCTGCGTGCGCCACCAGGTAACGGCCCAGTTCGATCACCAGCGGTGCGCCCAGATCGGCAGCGGCGCGCGCGCACAGCGCTTCCAGGTTCGCGGCGATCGGCGCTAGGTCGAGTTCGTTTTCCCCTGGGAAGTACGGCACGCCGAATCCGCCACCCAGGTTCAGCCAGTCGACCGGCGCACCCCAGGCGCGCACGAGCGAGAGACCCAGCTCATAGGTCCGCAACTGCGCATCGACGATGGCCTCGGCGCGCAGGTTCTGCGATCCGGCGAAAATATGCAAGCCGGCCAGGTGCACGCCGCTCTCGCGCACACGTACGAGCAGTTCCGGTACGCGCGCCTCGTCGATGCCGAAGGGCTTCGCACCGCCCCCCATCTTCATGCCGGACGACTTCAGCTCGAAGGCCGGATTGACGCGTACCGCCACGCGCGGTCGCACACCGATGGCGGCACCCGCCTGCACCGCCTGTTCCAGTTGCAGCGGCGATTCGACCGTCACCGTGATACCGGCCGCAATCGCACGCCGGATCTCGGACACCGACTTGCCGGGGCCGGCGAAGCTGACCCGCTTCGCATCGATGCCGGTGTCGAGCGCAACCGCCATTTCCTGGGCCGACGCGACGTCGAGTCCGTCGGTGATCCCGGCCAGGTGCTGAACCACCGCCGGCATCGGGTTGGCCTTGATCGCGTAGTGCAGGTGCAGCCCGGCAGGCAGCACGGCACGCAGCGCGGCCAGGCGTGCGTCGATGGCGCGCCGATCGTAGGCGTAGAACGGTGTGCGCCCGACCCGCTCGGCCAGGCGCCGCACCGGGATGCCGCCCGGGGCCAGTTCCCCGCCGACGACGGGGAAAGCCACCACCGGCGCGTGCTGGGCGAACTTCACGGTGCCGGCGGGCGGGATTTTCACGGAGGATGACATCAGCGGCTCTCGACAACTCGGTTCGATGGTGGATCGGACAAATACTGCCGCTCGATTCATGCAGTGTCGGCCCCCGCAAAGAGTCCGGCACGCTCGCCCGCCAGCGCCTTGCGGTCGATCTTTCCATTGGCGTTGCGCGGCAGCGCCGCATCCAGCCAGTCGACGTGTGCCGGCACCATGAAGGCGGGCAGTTGCGCCCGGCAGGCGTCGATCAGGAGCCTGGAATCGGCGCCCTTGCCTTCCGCGGGTTGCGCCACCAGCACGATCGCCTGGCCGAGCACCGGGTGATCGACGCCGAAGGCGGCCACCTCGGCCACCAGCCCGGATCGATACACGACCTCCTCGATCTCGGTCGGACTCACGCGATAGCCCGAGGTCTTGATCATCTCGTCGCGCCGGCTCACGAAGTAGAGGAAGCCCTCCTCGTCCCGCCTGACCGTATCGCCCGACCACACGGCCAATTCGGTGAGCACCAGTTCCGGGCGCTGGCCCGGCAGCGGCCTGAATCGCTCGGCAGTCTTCTCGGGGTCGTTCCAGTAGCCCATCGACACCAGCGCGCCACGATGGACCAGTTCACCCGGCTCACCCGGTGCACATTCGCTGCCGTCTTCGCGCACGACCAGGATCTCGGCATTCGGGATCGCCTTGCCCATCGAGGTGGGCCTGCGATCGACCTCCTCGGGGGGAAGGTAGGTGGAGCGGAACGCTTCGGTCAAGCCGTACATCAGGTAAGGCTTGGCGTGCGGCACGCGGCGGCGCAACTCGCCCAGGGTCGCGGTGGGCATCGCGCCCCCGGAGTTGGTGAAATAGCGCAAGTGCTCGTCGATCGAGGCCGGCCACTGCAGCGCCGCGAGCTGGATCCACAAGGGCGGTACCGCAGCCAGGCCGGTGATGCGCTCGCGCGCCAGCGCGCGGATCACGTCCTGCGCCAGCAGGTAATTGTGCAGCACCACCTTGGCACCGACGAGAAACGACGTGGTGAGCTGGGACAGGCCATAGTCGAAGGACAGCGGCAGCACCGCCAGCAGTCGGTCCTCGGGGGTGTTCCCGAGGTAGGTCGAAACACTGCGCGCGCCCTCGACGATGTTGCGATGCGACAACACGACACCCTTGGGCTTGCCGGTGCTGCCCGAGGTGTAGAGGATGCCGGCCATGTCGACATCGATGATGCGCGGCAACCGGGCCGACCGGCCCGCGCCGGACAGGAACTCAGGCCAACTCGACACCTCGACGTCGGGAAGCGCCGGCTCCGCGCCGACCTCGATGCCGGCCACGACGACGTGCCGAAGATCCGGGCACTGTGCCAGCAGCGCCGCAAAGCCGGCGACCCGTGGAGCATTGGTGATCAGCAACTCGACATTGCAGTCGCGCGCGATGTAGGCCGCCTGCTCGGCCTTGAGCAGCGGGTTGATCGGCACGAAGGCGCAGCCGGCGCGGGCAGCAGCAAAGATGGCCACGGCGGTCTCGATGCGCTTTTCGAGCCAGATGCCGACGCGTGCGCCGCGTGGGAGCCCGAGCGACACCAGCGCATTGGTCGCGGCTTCAATAGCAAGGCCGAGTTGACGATACGTCAGCGCTTCGGTCCCAAAGGCGAGTGC
>CAZXLV010000054.1:0-13903 GCA_964641405.1 uncultured Limnobacter sp.
ACAACTTCGGCACCGGCTACGCCTCGCTGTCGTACCTGAAGAACCTGCCGGTCGATGGCCTGAAGATCGATCGTGCCTTCGTCGAGAACCTGCCGGCCGATCGGGGCAATGCGGCGATCGTGCAGGCGATCACGACCATGGCGGCCAAGCTCGGCCTGCAGGCGATGGCCGAGGGGGTGGAGACGGCGGCCGAATTGCGCGGGCTGCGCTCGCTCGATTGCGACCAGGTGCAGGGAGCCCTCATCTCGGAGCCCCTGCCCTTTGCCGAACTGAAGGAATTTCTCGAGGCCCTGCCGACGCTGCGCCAGATGCACCTGGTGCGCGATCCTCGCGCCAGCGCCACCCAGGAGCCCGGCGGGCCTGAAGCGGCAACACGGCTCAGCCGTTGAACGAGAGCAGGACTCCGATCAGGCGGACACCCAGGTCGATCAGCGGCCCGACGATGCCGCCCAGCATGCCAGTCGCCAGCAAGGCCAGCAGGATGAACAGTCCGTACGGCTCGAGGCGCGAATACTGCGCTGCCAGGCGCACCGGCAGCAGGCTCGCGACGATGCGCCCGCCATCGAGTGGCGGCACCGGCACCAGGTTCAGGGCGGCCAGGGCGAGGTTCACCAGGATGCCGGCGAACGCCATGTGCAGCAGGAATTCGCTGCCCACGCCCGAGAGGGCCATCAACTTCAGCGCCAGCCCCCAGCCGATCGCCATTGCGACATTCGCGCCGGGGCCGGCAGCCGCCACCAGGCCCATGTCGCGGCGCGGCGCGTTCAGGTTGCCGGGAACGATCGGCACCGGCTTGGCCCAGCCGAACAGCAGGCCGCTGCCCCCGAGCAGTTTGCTGCCGAACAGGATCAACAGGGGCACCAGCACCGTGCCGATCGGATCGATGTGTCGCAGGGGGTTGAGCGTGACCCGGCCCAGCGCCTGCGCGGTCCGGTCGCCCAGGCGTGCCGCAACGTATCCGTGGGCAGCCTCGTGCAGCGTGATCGCGAACAGCACCGGAATTGCATAGACCGCGATCAACTGCGCCAGGCTCAGTTCCATGGCGGCGATTGTAGCAGTCGCTTGCGGGCCTCAGTCGCGCTCCCGCAGTGCCGAAGTCGCCACGCCGCGCGCCACCATCGCGTCGATGCTGCCGCAGCCGATGCGGGTGATCAGCGCTTCGTCGCCGGTCAGGTCGACCAAGGTGGTCGGCACGAAGCCCTGCCCGCCGGCGTCGATGACGAGATCGATGCGCTTGTCGAGGCGCGCCACGATCTCGTCGGCATCGTTCAAGGGATCATCCTCGTCCGGCAGGATCAGGCTCGCGCACAGCACCGGTTCGCCGTGCACCTCGAGCAAACCCTGTACGACCGGCGCCCGCGGCACGCGCAAGCCGATGGTGCGCCGGGACGGATGCCACAGGCGCCGCGGCACTTCCCTGGTGGCGTTGAGTACGAAGGTGTACGGCCCCGGGGTCCACTCCTTGAGGAAGCGGTACTGGCGGCTGTTGACCATCGCATAGGTCGACAATTCGGAGAGGTCGCGGCACATGAGCGTGAGCAGATGGCGCTCGTCGAGACGGCGGATCGCGCGCAGGCGATCGACCGCCGCCTTGTCGCCCAGGCGGCAGGCGAGCACGTAGCATGCATCGGTAGGCAGGGCGAGCAGGCCGCCCGCCCCCAGCACTTGCGCCGCCTGTTGCAGCAGGCGCAGCTGCGGGTTGCCCGGGTGCAGCGTGAATCGCTGCGTCATGAGCCGCTCACCTCGAGGCGAGTGGTGGGCGCCGGCCGCGCCGCCAACTCGGCCTCGGGCCAATCGATCCACACCGGCACCAGCGGTTCGGGCAAGGGCGGCAGGCAGCCCAGGTCGACGCGCCCCTCGCCGGGGCCGTGGAAGTCGGATCCGCGCGAAGCACGCAGGTCGAACTCGCGCGCCAGCAGCGCAAAGCGGCGGAACTGCTCACGGGTATGCGAGCCGCACACGACTTCGATCGCTTCGCCGCCGGCGTCCCGGAACGCCTCGATCAGCGACCACAGCGCCGTCTCGTCCAGTCGGTAGCGCCCCGGGTGCGCCAGCACCGCCGTACCGTTGGCATTGCGGATCCACGCGACGGCATCACCCAGGCTGGCCCAACGATGTGCCACGAAGCCCGGCCTGCCCGGCGTCAGGTAGTGCTGGAAGACCTCGCCGACATCGGCGAACAGTCCCTGCGCCACGATGTAGCGCGCGAAGTGCGTGCGCGCAACCAGCGCCGGGTTGCCAGCCAGTTGCATCGCGCCTTGGTAGGCGCCGGGCACGCCGGCACGCGCAAGTTGCTCGCCCATTTCACGCGCCCGGGCGTCGCGCCCGCCCCGGGTGCGTGCCAGGCCGGCCAGCAGCGCCGCGTTGTCGAAGTCGATGCGCAAGCCGACGACATGGATCGTCTCACCTCCCCACGAGACGGAGATTTCGACCCCGGGCACGAACGCCATCCCGAGCGCTCGTGCCGTATCGCGTGCCGTGGCCAGGCCGCCGACTTCGTCATGATCGGTCAGCGCGTACAGGCGCACGCCCTGGCGGTGCGCGCGCCGCGTCACGTCGGCCGGCTCCAGCACACCGTCGGAAAACCTGGAGTGCGAATGCAGGTCGGCTTCGAGGAGGCGCGCGGCGCCGGGACTCAGGCTCAAGCGAGAAACTCCTCGATCAGGTGTGCAACTTCGGCGGGTCTGTCATGGTGGAGCATGTGGCCTGCTCCAGCAACCGTGACCCTGGTGAGCGAGCGGATCACCGACAGTCGCCGTCGATACTCGGGCGTGTCGATGAAGCGCTGCCATTCATCTGCATGTCCTGCCTGCACCCACAGCACGTCGGCCGTGATCGCACTCCAGCAGGCAACGACCTCCTCGACGCGATACAGCATGGCCGACACCAGGCGATGCGCCGGATCGGCATACCATTCGAAGCGGCCCGCCGCTGTCGCGCGGGCGGCATGTCGTGCCAGGAACGCTGCCTGCCCGGCGCGCAGGCGCGGATTGGCGCGCATCAGGCGCGCGGCCACGTCCGCCAGGCTGGCGTAGTCGCGCAGCGCGGGAGGCGCCTTCAGTTCGTCGAGCCAGCGCGCGTAGCGCAGCGGCGCCTGTGACGGCTCGCTCGCCGGCAAGCCCGGTCCCTCGAGGTTCACCAGGCGAGCGATCCGCGTCGGGCGCACCCCCGCGTAGATGGCTGCGACATTGCCGCCCATGCTGTGCGCGACGATGTCGGCCGGCGCATCCGGGGACAGGCGATCGAGCAGCCCATCGAGATCGCCCAGGTAGTCCGGGAACCAGTAGGTATCCGAACCGGTTCGCTCGCTCAGGCCGAAACCGCGCCAGTCGGGCGCATACAGGCGCCAGTGCGGCGGCAGGGCATCGACGACGAACTGGAATGATGCCGACATGTCCATCCAGCCGTGCAGCAGGAAGAGCGTGGGCGGCGCACCCGCGACGGAAACCGCCGGATCCCAGCATCGGACGTGGTGGCGCACGCCGCGGATGTCGAGGTACAGCGAACGGTCGGGGCGCTGCGGCACGTAGGGTGTTGCCCCGGGCGTGGCAGCAGTTGTCGACGCAGCGGCGTTGGAAGTGGGCACAATGGGAACTCCTGCCGATATTATAGAAACACAGGGAGCCGGCGATGAACGTGCGCGCGCGCGATGACTACGATGCCCTGTATGCGCATTTCCGCTGGCACGTGCCACCGCAGTTCAATATCGGCGAGGCCTGCTGCACACGCTGGGCACGCCAATCGCACCGCATCGCGATCCTGCTCGACCATGCTGACGGGCACGTCGAGGCGGTAAGCTACCGCCGACTCCACGAGGAGTCGGCACGGCTGGCCAGTGCGCTGGCTGGCCTGGGCGTGCGCCGCGGCGACCGGGTCGCCATCGTCCTGCCGCAGCGCCCGGAGACGGCGATCGCCCACCTGGCCATCTACCGCCTGGGCGCAGTCGCGATGCCGCTGTCGATCCTGTTCGGATCCGACGCGCTGCAGTACCGCTTGAGCGACAGCGAGGCTTGCGCGGCGATCGTCGATGCGCGCCATCTCGACAGGCTGCGCAGCGCGCGCGGCGAGACCTTGCGCGAGGTGGTGGTGGTGCCAGTGGCCGATGACCTGCCCACCCTTGCCAGCGGTGAACATGACTATCGCGCGCTGCTGGCCAGGGCAACCGCAGCGCCGGTGGCGGCCGCCACCCTCGCCGACGACCCGGCGGTACTGATCTACACCAGTGGCACCACCGGGTTGCCCAAGGGCGCCCTGATCCCACACCGCGCGCTGATTGGCAACCTGAGCGGTTTCGTCGCCTCGCAGAACTGGTTTCCCCGCTCGCGCGACATCTTCTGGTCACCGGCAGACTGGGCCTGGACGGGTGGCCTGATGGACGCGCTGTTGCCGACCTTGTACTTCGGCAAGACAATCGTTGCGCAGGAGGGTCGCTTTTCGCCCGACCGCGCCTTCGAGTTGCTCGAGCGCAACGCGGTCACCAACACCTTCCTGTTCCCCACCGCACTCAAGGCGATGATGAAGCACGAACCACGGCCACGCGCGCGCCATCACCTGGCGCTGAGGGCGGTGATGAGCGCTGGCGAAGCGGTCGGCGAGACACTGTTCGACTGGTGTCGCGACGAGTTGGGCGTCACCGTCAACGAGATGTTCGGCCAGACCGAGATCAACTACGTGGTCGGTAACTCGTCGCTGCGCTGGCCGGCGCGACCGGGCTCGATCGGCCGCGCCTATCCCGGTCACCGCGTTGCCGTCCTCGACGAGGAGGGACGTGAATTGCCGGCCGGTCAGCTGGGCGAGATCGCAGTGAACCGCTTCGATCGCCATGGCGAGCCGGATCCGGTGTTCTTCCTCGGCTACTGGCGCAATGAGTCGGCGACCCACGCCAGGTACAGCAAGCACTGGTGCCGCACGGGCGACCTGGCCACCGCCGATCCCGACGGTTACCTTTGGTACGGCGGGCGCGGCGACGACATGTTCAAGGCCGCCGGCTACCGGATCGGCCCGGGCGAGATCGAAAACTGCCTGGTACGCCACCCGGCGGTTGCCAATGCCGCGGTCGTGCCCAGGCCCGACGAGGAGCGCGGCAACGTGATCAAGGCCTACGTGGTGCTGGCACCCGGGCATCGGGCAACCGACTCGCTGATTGCGACGCTGCAGGAGCACGTGCGCGGCAAGCTCGCGCCCTATGAGTATCCGAAGGAGATCGAATTCATCGACGAACTGCCGATGACCACCACCGGCAAGGTGCAGCGCAGGCTGCTGCGCGAACGCGCACGTGGCACCTCCTGAAGCCCGCCCGTAGCGCACGACCGGCCTCCCGAACCCCATACACAGGACAACAAGCACCGATGGCCATCTACCGTCTCGGCGATCGCGAGCCGCGCATCGATCCGACCGCCTGGGTCGCCGACTCCGCCCAGCTGATCGGCGCGGTCGAGCTCGGCGAGCAAGCCAGCGTCTGGTTCAACTGCACGCTGCGCGGCGACAACGAAGCGATCCGGGTTGGCGCGCGCAGCAACATCCAGGAAAACTGCGTGCTTCATACCGATCCCGGCTATCCGCTGACGATCGGCCAGCAGGTGACCGTCGGCCATCAGGCGATGTTGCACGGCTGCACGATCGGCGACGGCTCGCTGATCGGCATCCAGGCCGTGCTGCTCAATGGCGCGCGCATCGGTCGCGAATGCCTGATCGGCGCCGGCGCGCTGATCACCGAGGGCAAGGTGATCCCCGATCGCAGTGTCGTGCTGGGCGCTCCGGGCCGGATCGTGCGCCAGCTCGGTGACGAAGAAGCCGCCAATCTGCGCGCCAGCAGCGAGCAATACGTTGCGCGCGCGCGCTACTTTGCGCAGGCCCTGGTGCGCTGCTGATGCTCAGGGTCGCCGCGCCGCCTCGACTGCGGCGGTGCGGATGCGCTGGTCCGCGCCGGGTGCGCGCACGCCGGCTTCGCTGATCTGCACGAAGATCTCACCGGGCTTGACCATGCCCAGGTCGTAGCGCGCGCGCTCCTCGATGGCCTGCTTGCCGGCCTGCAGATCGTCGACCTCGGCCTCGAGCGTCTGGTTGCGTGCCACCAGGCGCTGGTTGACGAGTTCCTGCGCGTGCAACTGGCGGTCGAGTTCCCAGACGCGCAGCCACCCCCCCTTGCCGAGCCACAGCGGGTACTGGATCAGCAGCAGCAGTGCCGCCAGGACGATTCCGAGCGTTCGCATCGGGGACAGTCTCATGCGCGAGCAGGCGCGCGTCAGCGCAGATTGTAGAACGCCGAACGCCCGGGATAGCTCGCGACATCGCCAAGGTCTTCCTCGATCCGCAACAACTGGTTGTATTTCGCCATCCGGTCGGTGCGGCTCATCGAGCCGGTCTTGATCTGCAAGGCGTTGGTGGCTACCGCGATATCGGCAATGGTGGTGTCCTCCGTCTCGCCCGATCGATGCGACACCACCGCTGTGTAGTTGTAGCGCTTGGCCAGTTCGATGGCGGCGAAGGTTTCGGTGAGGGTGCCGATCTGGTTGATCTTGATCAGGATCGAGTTGGCGATGCCCTCGTCGATGCCGCGTTGCAGGATCCGCGTGTTGGTGACGAACAGGTCGTCGCCGACCAGTTGCACGCGATCGCCGAGCACGTCCGTGAGCAGTTTCCAGCCGTCCCAGTCGTTTTCGGCCATGCCGTCTTCGATGGAGACGATCGGATACCGGTCGCACCAGGTCGACAGCAGGTTGGCGAAGTCGTTGGCGCTCAGGCTCAGGCCCTCGCCCTGCAGGTGATAGCTGCCGTCGCGGAAGAATTCCGAGCTGGCGCAATCGAGCCCGAGCGCGATCTGGCGGCCCGGCTCGTAACCCGCCTTTTCGATCGCTTCGAGGATCAGCTGGATGGCCGCCTCGTGGTTCTTCACGCTGGGGGCAAAGCCGCCCTCGTCGCCGACCGCAGTGGACAGGCCGCGTTCGCCCAGCAGTTTCTTCAGGGCGTGAAACACTTCGGCACCGTAGCGCAGTGCCTCGCGCAGGCTCGGGGCGCCGATCGGCAGGATCATGAACTCCTGCAGGTCGAGGTTGTTGTTGGCGTGTGCGCCGCCGTTGATGACGTTCATCATCGGCACCGGCAACGACATCGCCCCCGAACCGCCGAAGTAGCGATACAGCGGCAACCCCGACTCTTCGGCGGCCGCCTTGGCCAGCGCCATCGACACCGCCAGCGTGGCGTTGGCTCCCAGGCGCGACTTGTTTTCAGTGCCGTCGAGTTCGATCAGCGTGCGATCGATGTAGGCTTGCTCAGCGGCATCCAGCCCCATGATCGCTTCGGAGATCTCGGTGTTGATGTGCTCGATGGCCTTGAGCACACCCTTGCCGCCGTAGCGCGCCGGGTCACCGTCGCGCAACTCGATGGCCTCGCGTGAACCGGTGGAAGCCCCCGAGGGCACGGAGGCCCGCCCCATTACGCCCGACTCGAGCAGCACGTCGCACTCGACCGTGGGATTGCCGCGCGAATCGATGATCTCGCGGCCGATGATGTCGACGATCGAACTCATGCCTGCCCTACTCCCTGGACGACGACCATGTTGAACTGCGCGGTTGCGCCAGCGCGCACGGCGCGCGCCGCGCGGTATTGTGCCGAATCATGGAATGCCCGCGCAGCCGCCAGGTCCGGGAATTCGGCGATCGCCAGGCGCGCCGGCAACCAGTTGCCCTCCAGGACTTCATGCGCGCCGCCGCGCGCGAGAAAGCGGCCACCATACGCCTCGATGGCGGCGGGCGACAGCGCCATGTACTGCCCGTACTTTTCGGGATCGGTCACCTGGACATCGACGATCACATAGGCCGGCATGCCATTCTCCCGGTCGATTGTCATTCGTGGATCGACTGCTCGACAAAGCCGCTGCGCTTGACGACTTCGTCCAGCGACCTGAGCGTCTCGAGCAGTTCTGCCATGCGCGACAGTGGCCAGGCATTGGGGCCGTCCGACAGCGCCCGGGCCGGATCGGGGTGCGTCTCCATGAACAGCCCCGACACACCGGCGGCGATTGCTGCACGCGCCAGCACCGGCACGAACTCGCGCTGCCCGCCGGAGCGGTCGCCCTGCCCGCCCGGCAGTTGCACCGAGTGGGTGGCGTCGAACACCACCGGACTGGCCGTTTCGCGCATGATGGCCAGCGAGCGCATGTCGGACACCAGGTTGTTGTAGCCGAACGAAGCGCCGCGCTCGCACACCAGGATGTTGTCGCCGTCACCACCGGCCTCGATCGCTGCCGCGCGTGCCTTGTCGACCACGTTCTTCATCTCGTGCGGGGCCAGGAACTGCCCCTTCTTGATGTTCACCGGACGCCCGGCCGAGGCCGCGGCGCGAATGAAATCGGTCTGTCGCACCAGGAAGGCCGGTGTCTGCAACACGTCGACCACCGCCGCCACCGGACCGATCTGGTCGATTCCGTGGACATCGGTGAGCACCGGCACGCCGACCTGGCGGCGCACCTCGGCGAGGATCTCGAGGCCCTGCTCCATCCCCGGCCCGCGGAACGAGGCTCCCGAACTGCGATTGGCCTTGTCGAAGGATGACTTGTAGATGAATGGAATGCCCAGCGAAGCGGTGATCTCCCGCAGCGCGCCGGCCGTGTCGAGAGCGAGCTGGCGCGACTCGATCGCACACGGTCCGGCGATCAGGAAGAACGGCCGATCCAGCCCGATCTCGAAGCCGCACAGCCTCATGCGCCAGCCTCTCAGACCAACCGCACCACGCCCGGCTCGCTGCGCGCCGGACGGCCCGCTGCGCGCGCCAGCGCGGCCTGGACGTAGGAGCGAAACAGCGGATGGCCATTGCGCGGTGTGGAAGTGAATTCGGGGTGGAACTGCACGCCGACGAACCACGGATGGGCCAGTGTCCCGCCGCGCGGCAACTCGATGATCTCGGTCAGGCCCTCCGAGGGCGTGCGTGCCGCCACCACCATCCCGGCCTGTTCCAGGCGCTCAACGTAGTGGTTGTTGACCTCGTAGCGGTGACGATGCCGCTCGTTGACCGATTCGCCGTAAATGGACGCGGCCAGCGTGCCTGGTTCGATCGGACAGCGCTGTGCGCCCAGGCGCATGGTGCCGCCGATGTCGGACCCTGCGCCGCGCCTTTCCACGCGGCCTTCGCGATCGAGCCATTCGGTGATCAATCCGACCACCGGATGCGGCGTCTGCGGATCGAATTCGCTGCTGTTGGCCCGGGCCATGCCGCAGACGTTGCGCGCAAACTCGATCACCGCCAACTGCATGCCCAGGCAGATACCGAGGTAGGGCACGCGGTTTTCGCGCGCAAAGCGGATGGCGCTGATCTTGCCCTCGACACCGCGTCGCCCGAAGCCGCCCGGAACGAGGATCGCGTCGAAACCGGCCAGCATCGACGGGCCCTCGACCTCGATGCGTTCGGAGTCGATGTAGTCGATGTCGATCCGGCTCTCGGTGTGGATGCCGGCATGCACCAGCGCCTCGCTGAGCGACTTGTAGGACTCGGTGAGGTCGACATACTTGCCGACCATCGCGATGCGCAGCGAATACTTCGGGTTCTCCAGCGAATGCACCAGGCGATCCCAGACGCCCAGGTCGGCGGGCCGCGTGTCGAGTCGCAGGATCTCGCACAAGGTGCGATCGACGCCCTGCTCGTGCAGCATGCGGGGAATCTTGTAGATGCTGGTGGCGTCCCAGACCGAGATGACCGAATCGAGCGGCACGTTGGAAAACAGCGAGATCTTGGCGCGCTCGTCCTCGGGAATGGGGCGATCGGCCCGGCACATCAGCATGTCGGCCTGGATGCCGATCTCGCGCATCTTCTGCACCGAGTGCTGCGTCGGCTTGGTCTTGAGCTCGCCGGCCGAGGGAATGAAGGGCACCAGCGTGAGGTGCACGAAGCAGGCATTGCCGCGCCCCAGCTTCAGGCTCATCTGCCGCACCGCCTCGAGGAAAGGCAGGGACTCGATGTCGCCGACCGTGCCGCCGATCTCGACGATGGCCACCTGCGGCGCGTCGGGCGTGCCGACGCCGGCGCCGCGCTCGATGAAGGCCTGGATCTCGTTGGTGATGTGCGGAATCACCTGCACCGTGCGCCCGAGATACTCGCCACGGCGCTCCTTCTTGATCACCGACTCGTAGATCTGGCCGGTGGTGAAGTTGTTGGTGCGGCGCATGCGTGCCGACACGAAGCGCTCGTAGTGGCCCAGGTCCAGATCGGTCTCGGCGCCGTCTTCGGTGACGAACACCTCGCCGTGCTGGAACGGGCTCATCGTGCCCGGATCGACGTTGATGTAGGGGTCGAGCTTGAGCAGGGTGACCGCGATGCCGCGCGACTCGAACAGGGCGGCGATCGACGCGGCGGCGATCCCCTTTCCGAGCGAGGACACCACGCCACCGGTGACGAAAACGAACTTGGTCATGACGCTCCGCCGGTAAAGCGCGAGTATACAGGCGCGGGTTGTGCCGTGGCTCAGCCGCTCCAGGGCAATCGCACCAGGATCTCGGCCCCGCCGGCCTCGCCCGGGCCGATCGTGCAGCGACCGCCGAGCGCGCACACGCGATCGGCCATTTGCGCCAGGCGCGACGTCGAACCGCCCTCCTCCGCGGCAGCTGCCGCCGCGCCCGCATCCGGAGCACGCGCCGCATGCGGTGCCTCGAACGGGCGGCCATCGTCGCTGATCTGCAGGCGCAATTGGCCCTCTTCGCTGATCGCCGACAGCACCACCGTGGCCGCGCCTGCCTCGAGCAGCGCCCGGGCAAGCGCGTGGTCGGCGATCCGCCAGGCAAGTGCCTCGACGCCGGGTGCGCCGAGCCCGAAGGAGCGGTCCTGCACGGGTTCGAGCAGCAACTCGATGCGTGCCTCGGGACGGCGCATGCGCCAGTCGTCCACCAGCGCACGCAAGCCGTCGGGCAGCGACTCGCCCTGCATGCCGTCGTTGCGCACCCGAGCCACCAGTGAGCGAATCGACGCGGACATCGCATCGGCGCTGCGCAGCATGAACGTGGCCAGGCGCGCCAGCGAGGGCTCGCGTGGCAACAGGCGCGCTTCGAGTGTCTCGGCCATCGAGCGCAGGCTGGCCAGTTGCACGCCCAGTTCGCGCTGCATGGTGCCGCTCAATTCACGCCGCTGGGCCTCGAGCTCACGCTCGAAACGCAGTGCCATGTCGCGATTGAGGTCGCGATCGGCCTCGGCCTGGCGCAACTGCAGCAAGGCCTCGTCGAGCGCCGCTTCCGGCTGCAGGGTCAGGTGCCTGATGTGATGCCGTTGGTCCATGATGCGTCGAAGCTCCAGGAGAATGTGCGGCCAGTGGGCCATGTCATCGATCGCCAGGTGGGCCGCCAGCGCCGCACTGCCGTCACCGAGTGACCACAGGTGCAGGTCGTGCACCGAGCGCACCCCCGCAGGGCTGCGCAGCGTGGCTTCGACCTGCCCGGGATCGACGCCTTCCGGGACCGCGTTCATCAGCACGCGCACGCTGTCGCGCAGCAATCGCAGGGTTGCGGCCAGCAGCAGCGCCGATATCAGCAAGGTGAGGATCGGGTCGATGAGCATCCAGCCGGTGAGCCAGATCGTGACCAGAGCGATGATGGCGATGGCCGAACCCGCGAAGTCGCCGATCACGTGCAGCAACGCGCCGCGCGTGTTCAGTTCGTGCCGCTGGCCGTGCAGCAGCCGCCACACCGCCGCATTCACCAGCAAGCCGATCACCGCCACCAGCAGCGGGAAACCGGCCTGGATCGGTGGCGGCGCCAGCATGCGGGCGATGGCTTCGGAGACGATGAATCCGAGCACGCCCAGGTAGAACAGGCTGTTGGCCAGTGCTGCCAGCGGTTCGGCCCGGCCGTAGCCGAAAGTCATGTGCGGCACCGGCTTGCGCCGCGCCAGCCGCTTGGCACCGAGCGCCAGCGCGAGCGCCACCGCATCGGTGAGCATGTGCACGCCGTCGGAAGCCAGCGCCAGCGATCCGCTGGCGAAGCCCACCACGATCTCCAGCACACCGAAGCCGAGCACCAGCACCACCGACCAGGCAAGCGCCGTGGTCGAAGCCTGGCCGACACCATGCGCGTGCGCATGTCCTCCATGCGCGTGGGCATGCCGTTCGTGGCCGCGCGCGGCTCGGCCGTGCGCGGCTCCTTCGTGCGCCGGCGCGGGTCCCTCGTGTGCGGGCGCGGCTCCTTCGTGCGCGGGCGCGGGTCCCTCGTGTGCGGGCGCGGCTTCCCGCGGTGCGCCGTGTCGGTGATTGCCCTGCGGGTCGTCGTCCTGGTCGTGAGCGCCGTTCATGTTCCGCCGCTGCGTCATCGATGAAGCCACTGCACCGCGTCGATCATGCGGAGCCGGTTGATTGTATCGGCCCCTTATAATCGATGTCGAAGCACTTCCGGCCCACCCTTCCGGCTCCGTGAGGAATCCCATGAACAAGAAGCTCTATCCCAGCGCGGCCGCGGCGCTCGAAGGCGTGGTCGCCGACGGGCAGATGATCGCGGTGGGCGGATTCGGCCTGTGCGGGATCCCGGAAGCACTGATCGCAGCCCTGCGTGACTCCGGGGTCAAGAACCTGACCTGCGTCTCGAACAACGCCGGCGTCGATGGATTCGGGCTGGGCCAACTCCTCGCCACGCGCCAGATCCGCAAGATGATCGCCTCGTACGTGGGCGAAAACAAGGAGTTCGAACGCCAGTACCTGGCCGGCGAACTCGAACTCGAGTTCACGCCCCAGGGCACGCTGGCCGAGCGGCTGCGCGCCGGGGGCGCCGGCATCCCGGCCTTCTTCACGCGTACCGGCGTCGGCACCATCGTCGCCGAGGGCAAGGAAGTGCGCGAATTCGACGGGCATGTCTACGTCATGGAACGCTCGCTGCTGCCCGACGTGGCGCTGGTGAAGGCATCGATCGCTGATCACGCCGGCAACCTGGTGTTCCGCCGCACCGCGCGCAACTTCAACCCCAACGTGGCGATGGCCGGACGCATCACGGTGGCCGAGGTCGAGACGGTGGTGCCCAGCGGCGAGATCGACCCCGACGCCGTTCACCTGCCCGGGATCTTCGTGCATCGCATCGTGCACAACCCGACGCCCGAAAAGCGGATCGAACAACGCACGACGCGCTCGCGATAAGGAGAATCGACATGCCCTGGACCCGTGAGCAGATGGCCGCGCGGGCGGCCCGCGAGTTGCGCGATGGCTATTACGTCAATCTCGGCATCGGGCTGCCCACGCTGGTGGCCAACCATGTGCCGGCCGACATGGAGGTCTGGCTCCAGTCGGAGAACGGCCTGCTCGGCATCGGACCCTTCCCCACCGATGACGAAGTCGACGCCGACCTGATCAACGCCGGCAAGCAGACCGTCACCACCCTGCCCGGGTCATCGATCTTTGCCTCGGCCGACTCGTTCGCAATGATTCGCGGCGGCAAGATCAACCTCGCCATCCTCGGAGCCATGCAGGTCAGTGAAAAGGGCGACCTGGCCAACTGGATGATCCCCGGCAAGATGGTCAAGGGCATGGGCGGCGCCATGGACCTGGTCGCCGGGGTCAGGCGCGTGATCGTGCTGATGGAACATACCGCGAAGAAGAAGGACGGCAGCGAGGAAGTGAAGATCCTGCCGGAATGCACCCTGCCCCTCACCGGGGTGGGCGTCGTGAGCATGATCATTACCGACCTCGGCGTGCTCGACGTGACGCCGAAGGGGCTGAAGCTGCTCGAACTCGCCCCCGGCGTCTCGAAGGACGAGGTGCTTGCGAAGACGGGCGTGGCGGTAGACGTATCAGGCGTTCACTGAGAGTCACTTCGAGGCCGACTCACGCGACTCGCGGCACGGCTCAGCGGCGCCGGGGCCAGACGACCCATGGGCGGGCGGCGCGCCGCTCGGCGACAAGCCGGGCAAGAGGCTTCGGCCCCGCTGCGCGGGGCTTCCGGCG
>CAZXLV010000055.1:0-6671 GCA_964641405.1 uncultured Limnobacter sp.
CGCCGCCCGATCGAAGGCATGCAGTGGGCGAGCCTGGGCATCATCGTGGTGTTCGGCGGCATGACGCTGCTCTTTCACGACGAGACCTTCATCAAGTGGAAGCCTACCGTTCTGTACGGGCTGTTCGCGGTTGCCCTGCTGGCCAGCCAGACCCTGTTCGGGCGCAACCTGATCCGGACCATGATGAGCAAGCAGATCGCGTTGCCCGATCCGGTCTGGCAGCGCCTGAACCAGGCCTGGGCACTGTTCTTCGTGATGATGGCGGCGCTCAACCTGTTCGTCGCCTACCGTTTTTCCACCGACACCTGGGTCAACTTCAAGCTCTTCGGCACCATGGGCCTGACCATCGCGTTCGTATTCGTGCAGGCGCTGTACGTCGGACGTCACGTGCAGGAGGAGAACTGATGCGTCCCGACGTCGAGGCCCTGCGCGCTCGCCTGGCCGGGCACTTCCCCGACGCCCTGATCGAGATCGAGGACGACAGCGCGAGCCATGCCGGCCACGCGGGAGCGGCCGGCGGCGCCGGCCATTTCAACGTCAGGCTGGTCAGCGAGCGATTCGCCGGCCTGGGCACCGTGGCGCGCCATCGGCTCGTGTATGATGCCGTGCTCGACTGGATGCCCGAGCGTATCCATGCGTTGGCGATCGAAGCCTGCACACCGAGCGAAACGTCCGCCTGAAGCCCTGCCCGGGCCACATCCGGCCATCCCAAGCCTGCCACGAGGACCCACGATGTTGCATCATCCCCTGTCGCTGCGACTGGCGAAGCTCGCTGCTGTCGCATTGCTGCCGATGGCCTCGCTCGCATTGGCACAGAACGCCGCCGTCGTGAACAACAAGGCGATCCCGAAGCAGAAGGTCGACGAGTTCGTGCAGATGATGGTCGCCCAGGGCCGTCCGGATACCCCCGAGTTGCGCGCCGCGGTGCGTGACGAACTCATCGCACGCGAGTTGTTCTCGCAGGAGGCCGACAAGAAAGGCCTGGCGCGCAACAGCGAGGTGCAGCGCGAGATCGAGAACGATCGCCAGACGATCCTGATCCGCGCCTTGATCCGCGACTACCTGAAGGCGCACCCGGTCACCGACGACGAGATCAAGGCCGAGTACGACAAGCTGCGCCAGCACGCCGGCGACAAGGAGTATCGCGCCCGCCACATCCTGGTCGACAGCGAGGCCGAGGCGAACAAGATCATCGAGCAATTGAAGAAGGGCGCCAGGTTCGAGGAACTGGCGAAGAAGTCCAAGGATAGCGGCTCGGCCAAATCGGGCGGCGATCTCGACTGGAACCCGCCGCAGACCTTCGTCAAGGAGTTCTCCGAGGCGATGGTCAAGCTCGACAAGGGCAAGTTCACCGAAACGCCGGTCAAGACGCAGTTCGGCTACCACGTCATCCGGCTCGACGACGTGCGGGAAGCCAAGGCGCCGCCGCTGGAGCAGGTGCAGGCGCAGATCAAGCAGGAACTGGAGCGTCGCCGCGTCCAGCAGCTTCAGCAGGAACTGCGCGCCAAGGCGAAGATCGAGTAAGTATCAGCGCCCGCGGCGCTCGGCGAAGAACGAGGACAGCAGCGCGCCGCATTCTTCGGCCAGCACGCCGCCGAGCATTCCGGTGTGGTGGTTCAGGCGCGCCTCGCCGAACAGGTCGACCACGCTGCCGGCCGCCCCGGTCTTCGGGTCGCGCGCGCCATACACGACCCGGCGCAAGCGCGCGTGCATCATGGCACCGGCACACATCGCGCACGGCTCCAGGGTCACGTAGAGGTCGCAATCGGCCAGGCGATAGTTGCCGAGCAACTCGCTGGCCGCGCGCATGGCGCAGATCTCGGCGTGCGCCGTCGGATCGTTGCTGCTGATCGGCTGGTTGTAGCCGGTGCTGAGCACCCTGCCCTCGCGCACCACGACCGCGCCCACCGGCACCTCTCCGATCGTCCAGGCATTGCGCGCCTGGTCGATCGCCAGGCGCATCATCGCGACGTCGAAGGGCGTCGCCTCGATGGGTGCGGGCCCGCAATCCGCCACTTCCTCACTCCCTGCTGCCAGGACAGGCGCCATGCTGCCACAGCCGCGCCCGCGACGTGCAATCCCCCGGGATGGGCTGCGCGCTTCGTTACACTGGGGCATCGCGCATCCTGGCGGAGGTCTGCATGGCTTCGAGAATCGAGGACTATGCGCTGATCGGGGATTGCGAGACGACGGCCCTGGTCGGCCGCGACGGCTCCATCGACTGGCTGTGCTGGCCGAGCTTCGATTCGGGAGCCTGTTTCGCAGCACTGCTTGGCGGCTGCGAAAACGGTCGCTGGCTGATCGGCGCGGCGGATCCCGGCGCACGGGTCACGCGACGCTATCGCGATCGCACGCTGATCCTGGAAACCGACATCGAGACCGCGGATGGCGCGGCCACCATCGTCGATTTCATGCCGCCCCGCGGCGCGGCATCCGACGTGGTGCGGCTCGTATCCGCAAGGCGGGGGACCATCGCGATCCGGGTCGAATTGATCATCCGGTTCGACTACGGCTCCCAACTGCCCTGGGTCACGCGACAGGACGACGGAGCGCTGCGCGCGATCGCCGGTCCCGACATGGTCGTCCTGCGCAGCCCGGCCAGGCTCGAGGCCCGGGGTCGCACGCACACCGGCGTATTCACCTTGCACGCCGGAGAGACGCTGCCCTTCGTGCTCACCTACGGACCCTCGCACCTGCCGCTTCCGCCGCCGATCGATGCACAGGCGGCGCTTGCCGACACCCAGGCCTTCTGGCGCGCATGGTCGAGCCGCGCAGCGCCGGCCGGCGAGTGGTCCGAAGCGGTCGATCGATCCCTCATCACGCTGAAGGCGCTGACCTACCGCCCCACCGGCGGCATCGTGGCCGCGCCGACGACCTCGCTGCCGGAACAACTGGGCGGGGCGCGAAACTGGGACTACCGCTACTGCTGGTTGCGCGACGCAACCTTCACGCTGCTGGCCCTGATGAACGGCGGCCACTACGAAGAGGCGCGCGCCTGGCGCGGATGGCTGTTGCGTGCGGTCGCCGGAGATCCGGCCGAGGTACAGATCATGTACGGGATCATGGGCCAGCGCCGCCTGACCGAGTGGGAGGTGCCGTGGCTGAGCGGATACGAGGCCAGCGTTCCGGTGCGCATCGGCAACGCCGCCGAGGGCCAGCTGCAACTGGACGTCTACGGCGAGATCATGGATGCCCTCTACCAGGGGCGGCACGGCAGGCTCGCGGTGGCCGAGGCAGCCTGGGCCTTGCAGCGCGCACTGCTCGAACATCTGGCGAAGATCTGGCAACAACCCGATGAGGGCATCTGGGAGGTGCGCGGCGGGCGCCGCCGCTTCACCTATTCCCGGGTCATGGCCTGGGTGGCCTTCGATCGTGCCGTCAAGAGCGTCGAAACGCTCGGCATGGACGGTCCGGTCGATCACTGGCGCGCGCTGAGAAAGTCGATCCACGACGAAGTGTGCGCACAGGCGTTCGATACGGGAATCGGTGCCTTCACGCAGAGCTACGGCTCGCAGGAACTCGACGCCAGCGTGTTGCTGATGCCGCTGGTGGGATTCCTGCCGCCCTCGGATGCGCGCGTGCGCAGCACCGTCGAGGCGATCGAGCGCCGACTGATGGTCGATGGCCTGGTGCGGCGCTACGACACGGCGAGCGGCCAGGACGGCCTGCCCGGACGCGAAGGCGTTTTCCTTGCCTGCAGCTTCTGGCTGGCCGACAACTACGTGCTGCTGGGCCGGCGCGAGGATGCGCGCCGGCTTTTCGAGCGCCTGCTGTCGCTGCGCAACGACGTCGGCCTGCTCTCCGAAGAATACGATCCTCATGCCAGGCGGCTGGTCGGCAACTTTCCGCAGGCGTTCTCGCACATCACCCTGATCAACACGGCGCACAACCTGATGCGAGCCGGGAAACCGGCCGAACAGCGCTCCGCGCCCTGACACGTTCGCGGGGCTGTTCCAACCCGGGCGTGTTGCCGCAGGAGACGATAGCCAGGCAGCTCTGTATCATCGCGCCAGACAGGGTCCGGGAGCGCACACCTCATGCAGAAGAACAGCAAAGCCGATCCGCAGGTCATTGCGGGCCTGAATGAATACCTGTGCTTCGAGATGACGGGATACGTCCAGTACCTGTTCCATGCGGAGTTGTGCCGGCACCGGGGCTTCCGCAAGCTGGCGGACATCCAGGCCGACTACAGCGCCGAAGAGACGCGGCATGCCTCGCGCGTCATGGCCCGCATCCTGCTGCTCGGCGCCGTGCCGGCCCCGAGGCTGCTCGCGGAAGTCGGTGGTGCGCGCAGCGTGCCCGAGCAGATCGAGGCCGATCGCGAACTGGTCGGCCGCGCCATCGCGCATCTGCGCCAGAGCGTCGGGGAGTGCGAGCGCAGCCGCGACTTCGTGAGCCGTGACCTGCTGAGCGAGATGCTCGACGACGAAGAGCTTCACCTGTACTGGCTCGACAAGCAGGTTTCGCTGATCGGCCAGATCGGCCTGCCGAACTACCTGCAGTCGCACACCTGAAGCTGGCTCAGGGGCTCGCCACGGCGAGGGCCTGCCGCAGGTCGGCGATCAGGTCCTCCGCGTCCTCGAGGCCGATCGACAGGCGCAGCATGGCGTCGGAAATGCCGCGACGGGCGCGTTCCTGCGCGCTCAGTCCATGGTGCGTGGTGGTGCACGGCTGCGTCACCAGGCTCTCCGCGCCTCCCAGGCTGGGTGCCAGGGCGAACAGCTTCAGGCGGTCGGCCAGCCGCGTGGCGGCTTCGGCGCCCCCGGCCACTTCGATGCTGAGCATGCCTCCGAAGCCATGCATCTGGGTCCTGGCCAGCGCGTGACCCGGAAAATCGGCCAGGCCGGGATAGAACACCCGGGCGACCCCGGGGTGACGCTGCATCGCTTCGGCGATGCGCTGGGCCGATTGGTTTTGCCGACGCACGCGCACGACCAGCGTGCACAGGCTGCGCGCAAGCAATGAGGCGGTCGCCGGAGCGATCATCGAGCCGAGGTTCTTGCGCCAGTTCCAGACCGGCATCAGCAATTCCTTCGAACCCATCAATGCCCCTGCCGTGAGGTCGCTGTGTCCGCCGAGATACTTGGTGGCACTGTGCATGACGAAATCGGCGCCGAGTTCGAGCGGGCGCTGGTTCACCGGAGAAGCGAAGGTGTTGTCGACGGCAACCCGGGCACCATGGCCGTGCGCCTTCGCCGAAATGGCGCGGATGTCGAACAACTCGAGGGTCGGATTGGTGGGCGTCTCGAAGAACACCAGCTTTGCGCCACCAGCCAGCAAGTCATCGAGTCGATCCAGTTCCCTGGCCAGGATCAGATGGGTTTCGATCCCCAGCAGAGGCAGCTGGCCTTCGAGCAGTTCCAGTGTTCCGCCGTAGGCGTCACCGATGCAGACGATGCCCTCGCGACCATGTGCCAGGAACAGGGCCGCTAGCGCGGCCATGCCGGAGCAGAACGACCAGGCCGCCTGGGCGCTTTCAAGACCGGCGAGGGTTTCTTCGAGTGCGAGGATCGACGGATTCAGCCCGTAGCGAGTGTAGAGACTCCCCGGCTTGCGGCCATCGATGACGTCGAGCAGGTCGGCCGTCGATTCGAACGCAAAGGTGGTGGTGTCGTATACCGGCACGCGCGGACTGCCATGGGCGTCCCTGAAGCCGTGGCCATGGATGCTGCGGGTGGACAAACCGTGCTTGCTGGCGTCGGTCATCGGGTTCGCCTGGTGCCCTGCCGTCTGGCGTCTGGTCACGGCTGCACGAACAGGCGCTGTGCATCCGGATAGGTGAAGGTCGAGGCTAGCGCATCGAAGCGCCCGCTCGCGCGCAGCGCAGCAGCGGCCTGATCCACCGCCGCCAGTGCCAGCGTGGCGAAACGCGTGGCTGTACTCACCCGGGCCACCCCGAGCCGCTTCAGTTCGGTCAGCTCCGGCATGGCCGGACCGGCCGCCACGTTGATCGGGGCGTCGACCGCCTGCACCAGCGCGGCCAGCGTGGCCGGATCGGCCAGCCCGATCGGGTAGATGCCATCGGCGCCGGCCGCCAGGTAGGCGTGCGCGCGCGCTACGGCATCGGCCAGGCGCCCGGCTGCGGGGGTATCGGAATGCTGCATCCAGTTGTCCACCCGTGCGTTGATCACGATCGGCACGCCGACGGCGTCCGCAGCCTCGCGCGCAGCGCGAATCCGTGCCGCGGCCTCGGTGATCGGGCGCAAGGGGCCGTGCCCGGGGAGGCCGTCTTCGAGATTGATGCCTACCGCGCCGGCCGCGATCGTTGCGCGCACGGTGGCGGCCACGGCCTGCGCGGTCTCGCCATAGCCGCTCTCGATGTCCGCCGTCACCGGCAGGTCGACCACTCGCACGATGCGCGCGATCGCCGCCAGCACCTCGCTCAGCGGCGCCTGCTCGCCGTCGGCGTAGCCCAGCGACCAGGCCATGCCGGCGCTGGTGGTGGCAATGGCCGCAAACCCGTGCCGGGCAAACAGCCGCGCACTGCCCGCATCCCAGGCATTGGGCAGCAGCAGGATCGCCGAGCGATCGTGCATGCGGCGAAACGCCCGCGCCTGGTCGATCTGGTCCTGCATCTGCATTGCCGTCCCGCCCTTTCGTGCCCGAGTCGCCAGGTCGAAGCTTACGCCGTCCCGGTTTCCGTCACTCGGGTCGTGGACTCTGCTCGCCGG
>CAZXLV010000055.1:6771-13899 GCA_964641405.1 uncultured Limnobacter sp.
GCGCGCCGTCTCGCGCTCGTAATACGCCTGCGCCTGGCCGAGCGTCATCGGCGGCATCGGGTTGGCACCCTGCGCCGCGATGCGCGCGCGCACCTGCGGCTCGCGCAGGGCGACGGCGAGCGCCGCATTCAGATGCTGCGCGAGTTCGAGAGAGGTGTCGGCGCGCACGAAGTATCCCGACCAGATCGAGTACGTGAAGTCCGGCAGGTGCGCCTCGGTCGCCACGCTCGGCAAGGCCGGCAAGGCGGCCCGTCGCGTGCGCGCGCGCGCCGGTTCGAGCGTGCCGAGCAGCCGCACCCGCTGCTCGTGCGCCAGCGCGAGCAAGCGCGCGCCGGCCGGCAGGATGGCGAAGTCGATCACGCCGCCAACCAGATCGCGCAGCAGCGGCGCGCCGCCGCGATACGGCACGTGAATCATGGTCGCGCCGATGCGCTCGGCCAGGTGCCGCGCGAGCAGGTGGTAGAGCGAACCGACACCGACGCTGCCGTAGCTGAGCGGCCGATCCGCGCTGTCGCTACGTGCCAGTGCCAGCAGTTCGCCCAGGGTTGCCGCCGGCAGGTCGCGGCGCACGACGACCAGCAGTGGCGCCGAGCCGATGATCTGCAGCATGCGGAAGTCTTCGGCGGCGAAGCCGGCGTCCGGCTGCGCTTCCGGTGCGAGGATCAGTTCATTGGGTGATCCCTGCAGCAGCAGTTCGCCGTCGGCCGGCGCGTTCGCGGCCCTGCCGGCAGCGAGCGCGCCGCTGGCGCCGCCCAGATTCTCGACGATGACGGCCTGCCCGAGCGTGCTTGCCAGCGCCGGCGCAACCACGCGGGCGACGCTGTCGGAGAGCGCACCGGCCGGATACGGCACCAGCAGAACCAGCGGGCGCAGCGCACCGGCCGGGCTGGCAAGGAGCAGGCAGGCCGCCGCCAGCATGAGGATCGGCAGTCGGCGCAGGGCGCGAGCGAAGGAGGGCTGCGGCGCAGGCAAGGTCATCGGGAAGGCTCGCATCGGGGAGGTCCATGGTCACCGCGGTCGATTATCCGCCCGGGAATCGCCGCAGCGCCACCGTCAATGCGGCGCCACCGCAAATTGCGCACGGGGCGCAATCTCGTGTACCGTAATTTTCGTACACACCGCAGCGACCTACTGCCCACCCGCGCGAGCCGCCCGGATGCAAGCGCAATCCCTGGACGAGATCATCGAGGCGATCTACGCCTCGCCGCTGGACGACGAGGGCTGGCGCGAGGTGATGCGCCTGCTGCACGCGCGTTTCGGCAGCAACATGGAGGCGCTCTATTTCCTCGACTTTGGCGAGCAGCGCACCCGCATCGTCGAACTGCAGGGGGTCACGTCGAACTGGGTCCGGCAGTTCAGCTCGCTGTACTTCTGCTCCGACAATCCCTGGGCGCGCTACACCGCGACCTTGCATCGCCCCGGCACCGTGCGCACATCCGAGCGCCTGGCACAGCTCACCGGCGACCCCGGCATCCTGCGCCGCTCCACCTACTTCAACGAGTGGATGCACCCGCAATGCTTTGCCCACACGATGGGCGTGACACCATATTCGCGCGCCGGAGTGGTCGCCAATATCTCCCTGTTCCGCCCGCCCGACATGTCGCCCTTCGGTGACGCTGACGTCGCCGCCATGCAGACCTTGTCACCGCACTTCCAGCGCGCGCTCGCTTTCGGCCTGCGTCTCGAGGCGGATGCGCTATCCGGGCAACTCGGCCTGGCCGCGCTCGATACGCTGTCCGAGGGTGTCGCGCTGGTCGACGAGCGGCTCATGGTGCAACACGCCAATCCGGCGCTGGAGCGCTGGCTGCGCGACGGCCGCGTGCTTGCGCTCGATGCCGGACGGCTGCGGGCACGCCTGCCGCAGGCCAGCCAGGCGCTCGCTGCGCTGGTCGCCGATGCCGCCCGCGGACTGGCACGGCGGCCCGACGGCGCAGAGCTGGTGGGCAGCGACGGACACCGGCTCAACGTCAAGGCGATGCCGGTACGCATTGCGGCGGCGCGCTACCTGGCGCCACGCGGCTGCACGCTGCTGATCTTCAGTGAACCGGTCGCCAGCCGTGGCGACACCCTGCGCGAGATCGGCGATCGCTACCGCCTGACACGCGCCGAACTGCGCCTGGCGCTGCACCTGCTCGACGGCATCGGCCTGCGCGACGCAGCGGCACGCTGCGGCATCGGCTACGGCACCGCGCGCGGCTATCTGAAGATCCTGTTCCAGAAAACGGGTACGCACCGCCAGGCCGAACTGGTGGCGCTGCTGCTCGGTCGCGAAGCGAACACCGCTTCGCCGGGCAACGGTACTCGATGATCCCGCGGCCGGCGCTGCAGCCGGCCATGCGGACGGCGCCGCCGGCATCGGCGAACACGTCGGCCAACCGGATTCCCAGGAGGCGCTCGGGAAATCCCTCCCGATTGGGAGGTGGCATCCGCGCTCCAGGGGCCTAGAGTTTCCGGTATTGCAAGCGGCATCTTCGGTCTATTGCTACTCACGCTTCGCCTTCGAGAGCGTCGCCGACTTCCTCGTGGGTGACAACGTGTTCCTGATGAGCGAAAGCACGTTTGCGATCAGGAAGGTGGCGACGATGTTCCTGTGCTGGATCCTTGCCTCGCTGGTGGCCCCGATCGGCCTTGCCTGCCTCTATCACCGTCACAGCAAGGACGAGCGTCTGGACACCAACACGTATTGAGAGAGGGCTGCATCATGGCGCGCGCAAACTACCAACGCAACGCAACCGGCAACGCCATCGTCTATGAGGTCATCCCGATCCCGGCGTCGCAAGCCGTGGTCTTCGGCTCGGGCAAGACCATGCTGGTGGCGCAAACGGTTGTCATCTTCCTGCTTGGATTGATCCCGGCATTCGTGATCGGATCGATGACCAACGGCCTGGTCATCATCGTGATCGCCGTCGGGATTCCGGTGTTCTTCGTACGCTGGATGCTCAGGTACAAGGCGAAGACCCTCGGAACCCGGCAAAAGGCGCAGGTTTCGATCCAGGACAACGCGGTGCACATTTCGCGAGCCGACGGCGAGCTCACGGTACCGTCCGGCAATATCCGGCGCCTGCTGATCGGGAACACCTATGACCGGAACCGCGCACCCGACGTCACGACCATCCGCGCGAATCCCTCGACCGGCCAGATCGCCGGGGACGCCATTCGCGCCAACGTCGACCGGAAACTGCCGCAGTTCTGCTACAGCCTGGAAATGCACTACGGCAACCAGGACAAGCTGATCGCCGACGGGCTCGACGAACTGACCGCCACCAACCTGCTCGATGACCTGAGCAGGGACCTGCAGTTGCAGGTTCAGTGACAAGAGGCAGGGAGCGGCTCCCGATGGAGCCGCCCCCTGATCGATCCTCAACGCGAGTGGTCGGACTAGCTGCGCTGGCGCAGTGCCAATCCGAGTCCCAGCATCGCGATCGACAGCAGCAACAGGGTGTCCGGTTCGGGGATGGGCGTGCCACCACCACCGCCGGTGATGGTCTTGCCGCTCGAGAGCAGGCTGGACCATGGTCCCTCTCCCGGCAAGGAACTGGAGGAGGCGATCGGCGGGCTGTCGAAGAAGCTGAGGGTGAACCCCAGCGGCGCGAAGTAGGCCATGTCGTAGGCCTGGTGCGTCCAGCAACCCATGGTCGACGGCTGCGTGAAACCGTTCGTGATGCCATCGGCCGTGACCGTCTCGCCGTCGTCGCAGGTCAGTGAACTCGAATGCCCGCCGCCGACGCCCTGCACGTGCGCATTGGCGGCTCCGCCGCTGCTGCCCACCGCGAAGTCCCACGCTGCGGCCCCGGTGTAGTTCTGGATCATGATCGTGCCGCCGGCGCCCAGGTAAGCGCTGATGGCGGCTTCGTGGCCTGCCGGCAACGACGTGTCTTCCGTACAGCAACCAGTCGAGGCCAGGAAGTAGATCGCGGCGTAGTCGCCCAGGGTCGCACCAGTGAGGTCGGTCAGGCGGGTGATCGCATGCGTGTTCGAGATGATCGTCCCGGCGGTGACGCTGCCACCGACCACCGCAATCGGACGCGCGTCCGCCCCGCCGATGGCCGACCAGACCTGGTCCCGGTATGCGCCGGCAGCGGCATTGCTGTTCGAGTGGTAACCGATGGCATCACTGCCTTCCAGAATGATCGTCCCGGCCAGTGCGGGTTGGGCGACCACGCCCAGGCACATGAGTGCCAGCACCGCCCACAAGCCTGCCAGGTGACCCGTTGCCGATTTCAGCATGGCGCCTCCCTTCGAATGCGCCTGCAAGGAACCATTCCCTGCGGCGTACCTTATTCGCGCATAAATCGAGCCAGGAAATGCAAGCCCCTGAAAAATCAGGTCACTAGCTCGTCCGCTTCGTCAGTACCGGCGAGCGGTGTAAAAAAAATCGACAATCCCGGGCGCTCCATCCCGCCCCGCCTGCACCGGCAGAGGGGCCGTGGGCGTCAATGGAGACGCTTCGGCCGCTGCGCGCCAGCGCCGCTGCCAGACGGACCTGGTCGATGCAAGAATTTCCGACATCGACGCGTGCCGCGCATGCCGCCATCCGGCGGACTTGCGACGACGACAGTCTGCCCCGTCGGACTCGCTGCCCCTGCTCTGCTATGTTCGCCCGATGATGCGCCAGCCCCGAATTTCCGACTTGTCCGGCCGCCATGCGCCGCCGCGCCTGCCCCTCGACCTTCTGCACCGCGCCGCAGGCCTGGCCGGCGGCCTCTTGCTGGTCGCTGCCGCCCTGGCGGGCTGCGGCGGCGGTGCTGGCGGCGGCCCGGGCGCCGAAAGCTCATCGCTGTCACTCGCCTCGGCCGGATCGGCCACGGGCGCGACCTCCGGCAGCGCGTCGGGATCGCCCGGTGCAACCGGCGGTTCGCCGTCCGCGGGTGCATCGGGCAACCCGGGTGGCGCAGCGGCGACGTGCGCGACGGTGAACGCAAGCGCAAACCGGGTGATCCAGGCCAATCCGGCCAACTACCTGTCGCGGGTGCGCTCGCTCGCGGCGGGCGACACGCTGGTGTTGCAGTCCGGCACCTACGACGACGCCGCCGACGTTCCTGGCCTGCCGCTGTTCGACCTGAACGGGAGCCCGACGCAACCGATCGTGATCACCGGACCCGAAAGCGGGCCGCGACCGGTGCTGCTCGGCCGCTCCAGCCACAACACGGTGCGCCTGAGCAATGCGAGCTATATCGTGGTGCGCAACCTGGAGATCGACGGCCGCGACCTTGGCGGTGCGGGCGTGGCCGCGCAGGGACTGGCGCATCACGTGACCCTGGAGAACCTGCTGATTCGCGGCGTCGGCGGCGATCAGCAGGTGGTGGGCATCTCCACCGTCGGATCGCCCACCTGGAACTGGACCATCTGCGGCAACACCATTCTCGGCGCGGGCACCGGCATGTACCTGGGCAATTCGGATGGCAGCAGTCCCTTCGTCGCCGGACTCATCGAGCGCAACCTGGTGCGCGACACGATCGGCTACAACGTGCAGATCAAGCACCAGGTCGATCGTCCCGCACTTGCCGGCATGCCGACCACCCCGCAGCGCACGGTGATTCGCCACAACGTGTTCTCCAAGTCGGGCAACAGTTCCACCGGCGGCCTGGCCCGGCCCAACCTGCTGGTGGGCCACTTTCCCCTCAGCGGCAACGGCAGCGACGACGTCTACGAGATCTACGGCAACTTCTTCCACCAGAACCCCACCGAGGCGCTGTTCCAGGGCGAAGGCAACATTGCCTTCTACGCGAACCTGCTGGTCAACGACAGCGGCGACGCGCTCAACATCCAGCCGCACCACGACGTGCCGAAGGCGATCCAGGTGTTCGGCAACACTGTGCTCGCGAAGGGCAGCGGCATCCGGATCAGCGGTGGTTCAGCCGCCTATTCGCAGCGCGTGTTCGCCAACGCGGTGTTCGCCGCCGCGCCGCTGACGGGTGGCGAGCAGCGCGACAACGTCATTGCAAGCCGCGCCTCGGCCGCGAGCTTCCTGAACGCACCGGACGCCCCGCTCGGCAGCTTCGACGCCTATCCGCGCATCGGCACGCTGCGCGGCGCCGCGATCGATGCCTCCCTGGCAGCCGGCTTCGACGGCTTCGACCGGGACTTCGCCGGGCAGGCGCGCGACTGGACCGTGCGTGGCGCCTACGCGGGCGAAGGAGTCAATCCGGGCTGGCTGCCCAGGCTCGAGATCAAGCCTTGACTTTCGAGAGCACGAAATGCGCTGCGAGCCCGCCCAGGATGGCCCATACCAGCTGAATCGCGAGCACCAGAATGAAGGTCAGCCCCATCGCGATGGCGTCGCGACGGTCGTGGCGCGCGATGTGGCGAATGTCGCGCAGGTCGATCAGCCCCACCGCGACCATCAGCAAGATGCCTGCGACCGCCGCCAGCGGCAGGTAATGCGACAGCGGCGCCACGAATGCCAGCAGCACCAGCAGGAAGCCCGCGGCGGCCACCGCCGATAGCGGTGTACGCGCCCCGGCCGCGACGTTGACGCCCGAGCGGTTGAACGATCCACTGGCCGGGTACGAGGAGAAGAACGAGCCGACCAGGTTCGCCACCCCCTGTCCGATCACCTCACGGTTTCCGTCGAGGCGATCGCCGCCCTTGAATGCGATCGCGCGCGCGATCGAAACGGCCTCGGCCAGAGCCAGGACCGTCATCACCAGCGACGGGATCAGCAGCGTTTCGAGCGCCTCGAACGACAGCGTCGGCCCCGACAGCGGCGGCAAGGCGCCCGGCAACTCCTCGACCGCCTTGACCACGTAATCGGGCGAGATGGCCGCCAGCAGCGCCGCGATCGCACCGCCCGCCAGCACCCCGATCAGCATGTACGGCAGGCGGTGGTTCCATGGCCGCGCGAGCAGGCAAGCCGCCACCGTGCCAAAGGCCACCACGGCGGTCGGCCAATGCACCAGCCCGATGTCGTGCACCAGGCGCCCGAGCGTCTGCCACACCGACATGCCGCGCGGCCAGTCGAAGCCGAACAGGTTGCGCACCTGCGAGTTCACGATCAGCACCGCAGCCCCCGCGGTGAAGCCCACGATCACGCTGTGCGGCACCCGGTCGACCGCGCGACCCAGACCGGCCATGCCGATCGCGAGTTGCCAGAAGCCGACCATGAAGGTCAGCGTGATCACCAGTTGC
>CAZXLV010000056.1:0-5939 GCA_964641405.1 uncultured Limnobacter sp.
ACGGCGTGCGCACGCCGATGCAGTGGAGCCCGGACCGCAACGCCGGATTCTCGCGCGCCGATCCGCAGCGGCTCTACCTGCCGCCGATCATGGATGCGATCTATGGCTACGAGGCGGTCAACGTCGAGGCGCAAAGCCGCGACGCCTCGTCGCTGCTGAACTGGACGCGCCGCATGCTCGCGGTGCGCCGCTCGAGCCGTGCCTTCGGGCGCGGACGGCTGACCCTGCTGGCGCCCGGCAACCGCAAGATCCTCGCCTACCTGCGCGAGTACGACGTCGAAGACGAGCACGAGACGATCCTTTGCGTGGCCAACCTGTCGCGCTCGGCGCAGCCGGTCGAACTGAACCTGGCGAGGTTTCGCGGCCGGGTGCCGGTGGAGATGGCCGGACGCACGTCCTTTCCGCCGATCGGCGAGCTTCCCTACCTGCTGACGCTGCCGGCGCACGGCTTCTACTGGTTCAGGCTGGCGAGCGACGCCGACGTCCCCTCCTGGCACGAGGAGCCCCTGGTACGCGACGAGTTGCCGCTGCTGGTGCTGTTCGATGGCTGGATGAGCCTGTTTCGCGAGCGCGCGGTGCCCTGGCGCATCCGCATGGCCGAGAAGACGCGCCAGCAGTTCGAGCGCGAGGTGCTGCCCCGCCATGTCGAGCAGCAACGCTGGTTTGCGGACAAGGGAGGCACGCTCGAGCGGGTTGCGCTGCGCGACTGGACGGTGCTCGCCGTCAGCGGCCACCAGTGGCTGATCGCGTTGATCGAAACCCACGCCGAGCACACCCGCGACGCGCCACCGTCGGACGGCGCCTGCTACTTCATGCCGCTGGTGCTGGCCTGGGGCGATGCCGAGGAGCCCCAGGTGCGCGCACTCAGGCCCGCGGCGCTGGCCCGGGTGCGCCAGCAGGCCGATGTCGGCATCCTCGCCGATGCCATCGCGGACGAATCGTTCTGCCAGATGCTGCTCGCGGCGATCGGGCGGCGCGAACAGATGGTGCTGGCCGAGGGCACGATCACTTTCGAGCCGGGCGCATCGTTTCGCGACATCGTCGGTGAGCAGATCGAAACGCTCACCCTGCAGCGAGGCAGCGGCCAGTCGAGCAACGCCACTGCGGTACTGGGCGAACGCGTTTTCCTCAAGGCCTATCGTCGGCTCCGGGAGGGCGTCAACCCCGAATTCGAAGTGGGCCGCTACCTGACCGACGTCGCGCACTTCGAGCATTGCGTGCCGGTGGCCGGCTCGATCCGCTACGCCGGCACGAACGGATCCTCGTTCACCCTGGCGCTGGTGCAGAAGTTCGTGCCACACCAGGGCGACGGCTGGACCTGGACGATCGACTACCTGGGGCGCTTCCTCGAGGAACGCCGGGTCGAGCCCGAGCAGCCCGACGGCGAGCACGGCGCCTTCGTCGATCTGGTCGCGACGCTGGGGCTGCGGGTAGGCGAACTGCATCGCGCCTTCGCGTTGCGCAGCGGCGATCCGGACTTCGACCCCGAGCCGATGGATGCGGCCTGGTTGCAGGCCTGGCGGGCGAGCCTGCGCCAGGAGGCCGTCACCTCTCTCGAGTGGCTGGCGCAGCGACTCGATCAGCTTCCCGAGGCGGGGCGCGCGCGCGCGACGGCGCTGCTGGCCGAGCGCGCGCACTTGCTGGCGCGGATCGATGCGCCGCTGGCAGACCCGGAGGGCTTGCTGCGCACACGACATCATGGCGACCTGCACCTGGGCCAGATCCTGCTGGCCAGCAACGACTTCCTGATCATCGACTTCGAGGGTGAACCCTCGCGGACGATCGAAGAGCGGCGCGCCCGCCACACGCCCTTGCGCGATGTCGCCGGCATGCTGCGTTCGTTCGACTACGCGCGCCGCACGGCCCTGGCACGATTGCCCGAAGGCCTGGATGAAATGGCGCGCGCCGAGCCGCTGGCGCAGCACTGGCTGGCGCGAACGCGCAAGGCGTTCCTGGCGGGCTATGCGCGCGCGGCCGTGTTCCCGTCGATGCAGGCGGTCCGACCGCTGCTGTCGCTGCTCGAACTGGAGAAGGCGCTGTACGAGTTGCGCTACGAACTCCGCCATCGACCGGCGTGGGTGGATATTCCGCTGCGAGGCATCCTGGAGTGGATCCGGGGCGACTGAACTGGGAGACGGACATGGAAAGCGTGGACATGCTGTTCGAACCGATCCGGGCATTCCTGACGCAGATCGGCGCGTTCGCACCGAGGCTGCTGCTGGCGGTGCTGGTGATGCTGGCCGGCTGGCTGATCGCCAAGGCGGTACGTTTTGCCGTGGTACGCGCGCTGCGTGCGGTGAACTTCCACGTGGTGACCGAGCGCGCCGGTGTCGACGCCTTCCTCGCGCAAGGCGGCATGGAGTCGGGCGCGGTCGGGTTGTTCGGCACGCTCGCCTGGTGGCTGGTGATCCTCACCGCGCTGGCGATCGCCTTCAACGGCCTGGGCCTGAACTACATCACCGACCTGCTCGGCAAGGTGCTGCTGTTCGTGCCCAAGCTGGTCGTCGCGCTGGTGATCGTTGCCTTCGGGGCATACTTCGCACGCTTTCTCGCCGCCGCGGTGGTGGCCTGGTGCAACAGCACCGGCGTGCGTGACGCCGCCTTCCTGGGGCGGCTGACGCGCATCGCGGTGCTGGTGTTCGTGGTGCTGATCGCCCTCGACCAGATCGAAGTGGGCGGTGCGATCGTGCGCCAGAGCTTCCTGGTGATCCTGGCCGGTGTCGTGCTGGCACTGGCGCTCGCATTCGGCATCGGCGCGCGCGAACGCGCCGAGGAGTTGCTCGATCGCTGGTGGCCCCGCACCAACGACGATGGGGATCGTTCGTGAGGAGCCAGGCGCAGGCCATGGCGGTCTGGCCGGGGCGGCCGCATCCGCTGGGCGCCACCTGGGATGGCGAGGGCGTGAACTTCGCGCTGTTCTCCGACGGGGCGGTGCGCGTCGAACTGTGCCTGTTCGGCGCCGACGGCCGCCACGAACTGCACCGCGTCGACCTGCCAGAGTGCACCGACCAGATCTGGCACGGCTACCTGCCGCAGGCGCGCCCCGACCTGGTCTACGGTTACCGCGTTCACGGGCGCTACGAACCTGCACTGGGACTGCGCTTCAACCCGCACAAGCTGCTGCTCGACCCGTATGCCCGCTCGATCGTGGGCAACGTGCGCTGGCACGATGCACTGTTCGGCTATACCGTCGGACACGAGCGCGAGGACCTGTCTTTCGATCGACGCGACAGCGCGGCGTTCATGCCCAAGGCGCGCGTGGTCGAGAGTGCCTTCAGCTGGGGCGACGATCGCAGCCCCGACGTTCCCTGGGACGAGACGGTCATCTACGAGGCCAACGTGCGCGGCTTCTCGATCAACCATCCGGAAGTTCCCGAAGCGCTGCGGGGCACCTATGCGGCGCTGGGCTGCCAGCCGGTGATCGATTACCTGAGGGGCCTCGGCGTGACCACGGTGGAACTGATGCCGGTGCATGCCTTCATCGACGACCGCCGCCTGGTCGACATGAGACTGCGCAACTACTGGGGCTACAACACGCTGGGCTACTTCGCCCCCGAGCGGCGCTACAGCGCCTCGGGTCGCATCAGCGAGTTCAAGACCATGATCAAGAGCCTGCACTCGGCGGGGCTCGAAGTGATCATCGACGTGGTCTACAACCATACTTGCGAAGGCAATCATCTGGGCCCGACGCTCAGCCTGCGCGGCGTCGACAACGCCGCCTACTATCGGCTCGACCCGCAGCAACAGCGCTACTACACCGACTTCACCGGCTGCGGCAACACCGTCAACCTGTTGCACCCGCGCACGCTGCAGATGGTGATGGACTCGCTGCGCTACTGGGCCGGCGAGATGCACGTGGACGGCTTTCGCTTCGACCTGGCTCCGGCGCTTGCTCGGGCCGCGGGCGGCTCGGAGAGCTGGGGGGCGTTCTTCGACGTGATCCGGCAGGACCCGGTAATCAATCGCGTCAAGCTCATCGCCGAGCCCTGGGATGTCGGCGAGGGCGGCTATCACGTCGGCAATTTTCCGATCGGCTGGGCCGAATGGAACGACCGTTACCGCGACGGCATGCGCGCCTACTGGAAGGGCGACGGCGGCTCGATCGGCGAGTTCGCGCGCCGGCTCACCGGCTCGAGCGATCTGTACGGCCGCACTGGTCGCCGCCCGCATGCGAGCATCAACTACATCACCGCGCACGATGGCTTCACGCTCGCCGACCTGGTCTCGTACAACGAACGGCACAACGAGGCCAACGGCGAGACCGGCCAGGACGGCCACAACCACAACCTGTCCTGGAACTGCGGCGTCGAGGGGCCGAGCGACGATCCCCGCGTTCGCGCCCTGCGCGCGCGCCAGCAGCGCAACTTCCTGGCGACGCTGATGCTCTCGCAAGGCGTACCCATGCTGCTGGCCGGCGATGAGATCGGCCGCACGCAACGGGGCAACAACAACGCCTACTGCCAGGACAACGAACTGTCCTGGCTCGATTGGGCGCTCGACGATGAGCGGGCCTCACTGCTGGCGTTCACGCGTACGCTGCTCTCGCTGCGTCGTGCGCATCCGGCATTTCGCCGACGCGACTTCTTCCAGGGCCGCCCGCTGCGCGGTGGCGGCATCAAGGACATCCTGTGGCTGCGTCCCGATGGCGCCGAGATGAGCGAGGAGGAGTGGGAGCGCGCGTACGCGCGCAGCCTGGCGGTCTACCTGGCGGGAGCCGGTTTGCAGGAGGTCGATCGGCGCGGCCGGCCGCTGCGCGACGATGACTTCCTGGTGCTGTTCAATGCGCACCACGAGGAGATAGCCTTCGTGCTGCCCGGGCTGGCCGGCGGGCCCTGGCGCTGCGTGCTCGACACCGCCCTCGACTCGCCTCCGGATGCGTACTACGGCAACGACGCCAGCTATGCGCTGCAGGGGCGCTCGCTCGCATTGCTGACACGCTGCGCCCCCATGTCATGAGGCGTGCGCACGCCATGCCGTTCGGTGCGGCACTGCAGGCACGGGAAGGGGCGCGCTTTCGCCTTTGGGCGCCGGCCTGCGAGCGGGTGGTGCTGGAACTGCTGTGCGCGCACGAGGGGCACGACGGGCGCCTCGCTGCGTCGCTCGAGGTCCTGCGAGCGGTGCCGATGAGCCGCGCCAGCGACGGCTGGCACGAAGTGATGGTGCGCGAGGCGAGGGCCGGCCAGCTCTATCGCTACCGGCTCGACGACGGCCTGCTGGTTCCGGACCCGGCATCGCGCTTCAATCCACTCGACGTACACGGCCCGAGCGAACTGATCGATCCGCGCGCCCATGACTGGCCGGACGATGACTGGAGCGGCCGGCCCTGGCATGAGGCGGTCATCTACGAGTTGCACGTCGGTGCGTTCACCGCCGCCGGAACCTTCGAGGCGGCCCGCCAGCGCCTGGGCGCACTGGCGGGGCTCGGCATTACCGCGATCGAACTGATGCCGGTGGCCGACTTCCCGGGTGCGTGCAACTGGGGCTACGACGGCGTGCTGCCCTTTGCGCCCGATGCCTCGTATGGGCGACCCGAGGAGCTCAAGCGCTTCGTGGCGGCCGCTCATGCGCTGGGCATGATGGTGCTGCTCGACGTCGTCTACAACCATTTCGGGCCCGACGGCAACTACCTGCACGCCTGCGCACCGCAATTCTTCGATCCCGCGCGCCGCACGCCGTGGGGAGCGGCGATCGCCTTCGACGGGCCGGCGAGCGCGCTCGTGCGCGCGTTCTTCATCCACAATGCGCTGTACTGGATCGAGGAGTACGGCCTGGACGGCCTGCGCATCGACGCCGTGCACGCCATCGACGATCGCTCCTCGCCCGATATCGTGCAGGCGATCGCGCAGGCGCTGCATGACGGGCCGGGGCGTGAGCGCCTCGTGCACATCGTGCTCGAGAACGATCGCAACGAGGCGCGCTACCTCGAGCGCCGGGTCGCC
>CAZXLV010000056.1:6039-13834 GCA_964641405.1 uncultured Limnobacter sp.
TTCGCCTGGCAGGGCGAAGCGTCGGCGTTCCGCGGTGGCGCGCGCCGCGGCGAGCCGAGTGCACACCTGCCGCCGCAAGCCTTCGTTGCGTACCTGCAGACGCACGACCAGGTCGGCAATCGCGCCTTCGGCGAGCGACTCGATGCCCTGGCCGACCCGGCACTGATGACGGCCGCGCTGGCCTGCCTGCTGCTTGGTGCGCAGGTGCCGATGCTGTTCATGGGCGACGAGTTCGCGGCATCGACCCCGTTCCTGTTCTTCTGTGACTTCGAGCCCGGCCTGGCCGAATCGGTGCGAAACGGACGCTGCGAGGAGTTCGGGCGCTTCCCCGCGTATCGCGACGATGCCGTGCGCGCGGCGATCCCGGACCCGAACGCGGGCACGACCTTCGTCACCTCGAAACTGCGTTGGCACGAGTGCGACGAGTCACCGCACCGCGAGCGGCTGGCGCTGGTGCGCCGATTGCTCCAGGTGCGACACGCAATCATGCCCAGGCTCGGGCGCATCCGGCATGGCGGGCGCTGGTCGATCATTGGCGGCGCTGCCTCTGCGGCGCTCAGCGTGCGCTGGACGCTGGCCGGGGAGGCCGGCGAGTCGATCGCCTTGCACCTCAATTTCGACCCGCACCCGGTCGAGTTGCGCGTCGACCCCGGCACCGAAGTGCTGTTTTCGCATGCCCTCGGCCCTGCGCCGACCCCGGGCCACTGGACGCTGCTGCGCGCCGGGGTGCTGTTCGCCGTGGAGCGCGGCCGATGACCGGATCGACCGTGCGACAACGCCTGGAATGGCTGGCCAGCGCCTTCGGGGTGGACCCTGCCTTTCACGACATCTGGGGGCGCCGCCACGAAGTCTCCGACGCGGGCTTGCGCGCTCTGCTCGGGCAACTGGGCCAGGTCGCCGACACCGACGTCGACATCGAGCGCGGCCTGGCAGGCACGCACCTGCGCTATTGGCGCCGCCTGGCCGAACCGGTGCTCGCCTTGACGCTGCCGCTTGCAAGCTTCGAAGTGCCCATCCGGGTTGCGCGCCAGGACGGTGACCGCACGCGCGTTCGCTGGCGCCTGCTGGCGGAGACGGGCGAGCCGGTGCAGGGCGACACCGGGCTCGACGCGCTGCCGCTGCGCGAAGCCACCGACGTGGAGGGCGTGCGCCACGAAGCGCGCCTGCTGTCCATCGTGGCGACGCTTGCTCCCGGCTACCACCGGCTGGAGTTGCAGGCGGGCAGCGCGGACGCACAGGTGCTGGTGATCGTGGCGCCGCCGCGATGCTTCCAGCCGACGCTGCTGGCCGAGGGCGCGCGCGTCTGGGGCTGGGCGGTCCAGCTCTATGGCCTGCGCTCGAGCCGCAATTGGGGCGTGGGCGACTTCGGCGACCTGCTCGCGCTCATCGATGTGGCGGCCGCGCGCGGGGCCAGTGCGATCGGCCTCAATCCGCTGCATGCCCGCTTTGCGCACAATCCCGATCACGTCAGTCCTTACGCGCCTTCCTCACGCCTGTGGCTCGACGTGCTGTCGCTCGATGTCGAGTCCGTCGACGATTTCGGTGAGGCCGACGCGGTGCGCAGCCACGTGCGATCACCGGCCTTTCACGCTCGACTGCAGGCGCTGCGCGCTGCCGACCTGGTCGACTTTCGCGCCGTATCGGAGGCCAAGCACGAGGTGCTGGCTGCGCTCCATGCGCACTTTCGCAGCCAGCACATCGAGCGCGAGACGCCGCGCGCGGCGGCGTTTCGCCGTTTCCAGGAGAATGCCGGCGCGGCCCTGCGCCGGCATGCGCTGTTCGAGGCGCTGCAGGAGCACTTCCATGACGCCGATGCCTCGGTCTGGGGCTGGCCGGCCTGGCCTGCAGCGTGGCGGGATGCGGACAGCCCGCAGTTGGCGCGCTTCGAGGCACAGGCCATCGAGCGCATCGAGTACTTCGAATACCTGCAGTGGCAGGCCGAGCGCCAGCTGGCGCGCGCCGCGAGTCGTTGCCGTGAGCGCGGCATGGCGATCGGGCTGTTTCTCGACCTTGCGGTGTCGGTCGACCGCGCCGGGTCCGACTGCTGGGCGTACCAGCATTGCTATGCGGCATCGGCGAGCATTGGTGCCCCGCCCGACGATTTCAACCTTGCCGGACAGGACTGGGGGCTGCCGCCGCTGATTCCGGAGGCCTTGCGCGGCTGCGGCTACCAACCCTTCGTGCTGGCACTGCGGGCGAACATGCGTCACGCCGGTGCGCTGCGCATCGATCACGTGATGGGGTTGATGCGGCTCTATTGGGTGCCGCCCGGTGCCACGGCGCGCGAAGGTGGCTATGTCCGCTACCCGCTCGGGGAGATGCTCGCAATCGTCGCGCTGGAGAGCCATCGCAACCGCTGCCTGGTGGTCGGAGAGGACCTGGGCACCGTGCCGGATGTCTTGCGCGAGGCGCTCGGGCGCGCGCACCTGATGTCGTACCGCTTGCTCTATTTCCAGCGCGAAGCCGGCGGTGGCTTCACGCCGCCGGCCGCATATCCCTGCGACGCCCTGGTGTCGGTGGGCACGCACGACCTGGCCACGCTGGGCGGGTGGTGGGCGGGCCACGACTTGCGGGTACGGGAAGCGCTGGGCATGTTTCCCGAGCGCGCAGCCGGCGAGACGCAGTGGCGCGCACGTGCCGAGGATCGCCTGCGCCTGCTTGCTGCGCTGCTCGACGAGCGCCGCCTGCCCGCCGATGCCGACATCGAGGCGCTTGCGCAGGGCCCACTCACGCCGGCACTGGTCGAGGCGGTCCACGTCTACCTGGCGTCGAGTCCGGCGCGGCTGATGATGGTGCAGCCCGAGGACTGGATCGGTGCGCTCGAGCAGAACAACCTGCCGGGCACTGTCGACACCCATCCGAACTGGCGCCGCAAGCTCCCTGCGACGATCGACGAGCTGGCCGGCAGCGTGAGCGGCCAGCGCCTGGCGAGCGTGCTGTCCGCGGTGCGCGAAAGTCCGCGCACGACGCTTCGATGCGAGGCGCAGGCGCGCATTCCGCGCTCGACCTACCGCTTGCAGTTGAATCGCGACTTCGGCCTGGGCGAGGCCCTGGGTGCGCTGCCCTACCTCGAGCGGCTCGGCGTGGGCGATCTCTATTGCTCGCCGGTGCTGCGCGCGCGGACCGGCAGCCGCCACGGCTACGATATCGTCGATCATGCCGCGATCAACCCGGAACTGGGCGGCGAAGCGGCCTTCGAGGCGCTGTCCGACGCGCTGCGCGAGCGCGCCATGGGCCTGCTGTTCGACATGGTGCCCAATCACATGGGTGTGCTCGATGGCGCCAATGCATGGTGGATGGACGTGCTCGAGCACGGCGAGGCGTCCGCGTACGCGCGATTCTTCGACATCGAGTGGCGACCGGTCAACAGTGACATGCACGGCAAGGTGCTGGTGCCGCTGCTGGGCGATCACTATGGCCTGGTGCTCGAGCGTGGCGAACTGCTGCTGCGCTTCGAAGCCGGCAGCGGCGGCTTTTCCATCGGCTACCATGAGCATCGCCTGCCGATCGATCCGCGCGAGGCGGCCGCGCTGCTGCGAGACGTGATCGCGCGCTTGCCCGCGGCTGGCCAGGGCCAGGGCGGGCGCGATGAACTCGCAGTGCTGGTCGATGCGCTGGCGAGCCTGCCGCCACGCGTGGCCGGCGCCGGGCGCGTCGAGGGCGCGCGTGCGCACCAGGCCGCTGTCCACAAGCGCGAACTGGCGCGCCTGGCGCAGGTTCATCCGGCGCTGTGCGCCGCGCTCGAAGCAAGCGTGGGCGCGCTCAACGCGTCCACGCCATCGGCGCGCAATGCCCTGCACGCGCTGCTCGAGCGCCAGGCCTGGCGGCTGGCCTATTGGCGAGCCGCCTCCGACGAGATCAACTACCGGCGCTTCTTCGACGTCAACGAACTGGCAGCCCTGCGCATCGAGGACGAGGCGGTATTCGAGGCCACCCATGCGCGCGTGCTCGACTGGGCCGCGGGCGGACGCATCGACGGACTGCGCATCGACCATCCCGATGGGCTATTCGACCCACGGCAGTACTTCGAGCGACTGCAAGCGGGGCATGCGCGGCGCAGTGGCGCCGCGCTGCGTCCCGACAACGCGCGCCCGCCGCGCCCGCTGTACGTGCTGATCGAGAAGATCGTCGCAAGCCATGAGCGCGTGCCCGAAGACTGGGCGATCCATGGCACCACCGGCTACCGGTTCGCCACGCTCGCCAATGGCCTGTTCGTCGACTCGGCCGCCAGGAGCCGCATCGACCGCACCTGGCGCGCCTTCACCGGCGAGCGCGAGAGCTTCGAGGAAGCGGCATACCGGGGCAGGCACCTGATCATGCGCAGCGCACTGGCCTCGGAACTCACCGTGCTGGCGTGGGAACTGCTCAGGATCGCGCATGCCGATCGTCGCACCCGCGACTACACCTACAACACGCTGCGGCGAGCGCTGGCCGAAGTGGCCGCGCGCATGCCGGTCTATCGAACCTATCTTGTCGAGCACGCCTCGAAGCAGGACCGCCGCTACATCCAGTGGGCGGTCGGCCAGGCGGTGCGGCACAGTCGCGCGGCCGACGCGACGATCTTCGGCTTCGTGCGCGCGGTGCTGCTCGGCCGCGCCCCTGCGGCAAGCGCCCCGGGGCTGCGTGCGCGCACGCGCCGTTTCGCGCGCCGCTTCCAGCAGTTCACCTCGCCGGTGGCGGCAAAGGGGGTCGAGGATACCGCCTTGTACCGCTTCAACCGGCTGGTCTCGCTCAATGAAGTGGGCGGCGAACCCGATGTCTTCGGCATCTCGCTCGAGGCCTTCCATGCCGCCAATGCGGATCGCGCGGCGTACTGGCCGCACACCATGCTTGCGAGTTCGACCCACGACAACAAGCATTGCGCCGACGTGCGCGCCCGCATCGACGTGCTGTCGGAAATGCCTGCGGCCTGGCGCTTGCTGCTGCGTCGCTGGCGATTGATGAATCGCAGCCGGCGTCGCCTGGCGCACGGCGCGGCGGCGCCGTCGCGCAACGACGAATACCTGGTGTACCAGGTGCTGCTCGGCACCTGCCGGCTGCAGGACATCGCTGTCGACGGCGGCAGCGAAGCCTCGCGCGACTATGCCGATCGCATCGAGCGCTACATGATCAAGGCGGCCCGCGAAGCCAAGGTACATACCAGCTGGATCAATCCGGACCCCGTCTACGAGGCGGCCCTGTCCGGCTTCGTGCAGGGCATCCTGGCGCCGGGGGCGTCCAATCCGTTTCCGGATGACCTGCGCGAACAACTCGGGCCGATCGCCTGGTTCGGTGCATTGAACAGCCTCGCGATGACCGTTGCCAGGTACACCGTGCCGGGTGTTCCCGATCTGTACCAGGGCAACGAGTGTTTCGACTTCAGCCTGGTCGATCCCGACAATCGCCGACCGGTCGACTTCGAGCGTCACGCCGCGCTGCTCGCGACGATCGAGCAGCGTCTGCGCGTCGAGGGGCTGGAGAAGCTGGCCGCCTCGCTGTCGCGCGACCCGCGCAGCGACGAGGCCAGACTGTTTCTCACCTGGCGGCTGCTGCAGCTGCGGCGCACGCGCGTCGCGCTGCTGCGCGACGGCGATTATCGTCCGCTGCCGGTCAGCGGCGCAGCCGCAGCCCACCTGGTGGCCTATGCGCGCTGCGACGCCTCGTCGGTGCTGGTGGTGCTCGTGTCGCGCCTGTTCGCCAGGCTGCTCGGTGCGCCGCACCGCCTGCCTGAAGGCCACGCCGTCTGGGGCGATGTCCGGGTGGCCATCGACGGGCTCGGAATCGCCGGCGAACTGGTGGATCAACTCACCGGTCGCCTGCTCGCAGCGCCGGACGCGTCGCTGCAGGCCGGCGACATCCTGGTGGGGTTTCCGGCAGCGGTCCTGTTCGGGCCGCGCCTCGCATGATGCGTGCGCACCGGCGTCGACCGAGGCGGCGAGCCTGCTCAGTCGCTGCCAGGCGAGGCGGGCGAGCGCCTGAAGCGGCGGTAGCGCCGGATCAGTGCGTTGGTCGAACTGTCATGCGCCAGCGGCGCATCGACGCCGGCGGCGAGTTCGGGCGCCAGGCGCAGCGCCAGCGACTTGCCGAGTTCCACGCCCCACTGGTCGAACGAGTCGATGTTCCAGATCACTCCCTGCGTGAAGACGCTGTGTTCATAGAGGGCAACCAGCGCGCCCAGGCTGGCCGGCGTCAGGCGTTGTGCCAGCAGCGTGTTGCTCGGGCGGTTGCCTTCGAAGACGCGATGCGGCACCAGTTCGGCCGGCATGCCTTCGGTCGCAAGCTCGGCGGCGCTCTTGCCGAATGCCAGCGCCTCGCCCTGGGCAAGGAGGTTGGCCAGCAGCAGCTCATGTTGCGAATGCGGCGGGTTCAGGCCTTCGCAAAAGCCGATGAAGTCGCAAGGGACCAGGCGCGTGCCCTGGTGGATCAACTGGTAGAAGGAGTGCTGGCCGTTGGTTCCGGGCTCGCCCCACAGGATCGGCGCGGTCTGGAATTCGACGCGTGCGCCCTCGCGGGTCACGTGCTTGCCGTTGCTCTCCATCGTCAGCTGCTGCAGATAGGCTGGCAAGCGATTCAGGTACTGGTCGTAGGGCAGCACCGCGGCCGTGGCCGCGCCGAGGAAATTGTTGTTCCAGATCGCCAGCAGTCCGAGCAGCGCCGGCAGGTTCGCCGACACCGGCGCCGTGCGGAAGTGCTCGTCCATGGCATGGAAGCCTCCCAGCAGCGCGCGAAAATGCGCCGGACCGATCGCGATCATCGTCGACAGGCCGACCGCCGAATCCATCGAGTAGCGTCCGCCCACCCAGTCCCGGAAACCGAACATGTTCTGCGCGGCGATGCCGAACTGCGCCACCGCTTCGGCATGAGTCGAGACCGCGACGAAGTGCCGCGCGACCGCCGCCTGGTCGCCGAGCTGGCCGACGCACCAGTCCCGCGCGGCGCGCGCGTTGGTCAGCGTCTCGAGCGTGGTGAAGGTCTTGGAGCAGACGATGAACAGCGTCTCGGCGGCGTCCAGGTCACGGATTGCCTCGGCCAGGTCGGTGGGGTCGACGTTGGAGACGAATCGCAGCTGCAGGTCACGCCGGCTGTAGTGTCGCAGCGCCTCGAAGGCCATCACCGGCCCGAGGTCGGAGCCGCCGATGCCGATGTTGACGATGTTGCGAATGCGCTTGCCGGTGTGACCGAGCCAGGCTCCGCTGCGCACCGCATCGGCGAAGACCGTCATGCGATCGAGCACCGCGTGCACCTGGACGACGACGTCGACGCCGTCGACGATGATCGATTGCGTCGCGGGTGCGCGCAAGGCCACGTGCAGCACCGAGCGCTTCTCCGTGGTGTTGATCGCATCGCCGCGGAACATCGCCGCGGTGCGCTCGCGCAGGCCGCATTCGCCCGCGAGCGCCACCAGCAGCTGCAGGGTGCGATCGGTGATCCGGTTCTTCGAGTAATCGAGGAAGATGCCGGCGGCCTCGATCGTGTGGCGGGTGCCGCGTTCGGGGTCGGCGGCAAACCATTCACGCAGGTGCGTGCGGCCGATCTCGCCATGATGCGCGAGCAGCGCCTTCCAGGACGGGCGCTCGGTCAGCGCCGGCGCGGCGCTACCGCGGGCGGGGTGCTCTGGCGTGTTCATCCGGACTCCTTGTTCGACCGTACCGCGCCGATGCGATGTTCGAGCAGCGCAGCAAGATCGATGTCGGCCAGTTCGCCGATGTGTTCGACCGCCAGCTCGGCCGGCGGGTAGCCGGCCAGCACGGCCGGGTCCCGTGCGTAGTGTCCCTGGCGCGGGAAGATGGTGGTGAGGCGCTGCTGCCAGGCGGCC
>CAZXLV010000057.1:0-13786 GCA_964641405.1 uncultured Limnobacter sp.
CGCACTTTTTTCGGGCTCACGCGGGGACGATCGTAGTGTGAACAGGCCCTAGTCCAGTGTTTCGGGCGCCTCAGGATCTTGCCTCGAGGCGCGCCACCGAAAGCGCGAGCCACTTCATGCCGGCGTGCCCGAAGTTGACCTGCACGCGCGCATCGTCGCCGCTGCCCTCGATACCGATGATGACGCCTTCACCGAAGCGCGCATGCGCCACGCCCTGTCCGACCCGGAAGGCAAGGCCGCGATCGAAGCGTCCCGCGGCCTGCTGCTCCGCCGGTGACAGCCGACCGCTGTCGTGCTGGCGCGCGCGCGCCGGCGCCTGCGCGGCGCGAGCCGGGCCCGCGACACCCTCCCAGGCCCCGCCCCAGCCCTCGCGATAGCCAGCCGTGCCAGCCTGCACGCGCGGCGTGAGCCACTTCAACAACTGCGCCGGCAGTTCGTCCAGGAAGCGCGAGCGCAGGCTGTAGCGGGTCTGGCCATGCAGCATCCGCGTCTGCGAGAAGGAGAGGTACAGGCGCTGGCGCGCGCGCGTGATCGCGACATACATCAAGCGGCGCTCCTCCTCGAGGCCAGTTGTCTCCGCCAGCGAGTTTTCGTGCGGAAACAAGCCCTCTTCGAGGCCGGTGATGAAGACCGCGTCGAACTCCAGCCCCTTTGCTGCGTGCACGGTCATCAGCTGCACCGCGTCGCTGCCCTCGCCGGCCTGGTTCTCGCCGGCCTCGAGCGAGGCATGCGACAGGAATGCTGCCAGCGGCGTGAGCTGAACGGCTCCCGGCGCATCGGCATCGAGCACTACCTCGGGCCTTGCGGCCACGCCAATGTTGGCCGGGACATCGGCGGCCACGCCCTCGTCGGCGAGAAAGCCGGCCGCGGCGTTCACCAGTTCGCGCAGGTTCTCGATGCGATCCTGACCCTCGCGCTCGGAATGGTAATGCGCCAGCAGCCCGCTGCGATCGACCACGTGCTCGACCACCTCGGGCAGCGCCATGGCGCAGGTTTGCGTTCGCAGGCCCTCGAGCAGGCGCACGAAGCCGCCCAGCTTGCCCGCCGCGGCGCTGCTGCCCAGCCTTGCGACGGCGTCGAACAGGCTCAGGTTCGAGCCGCGCGCCGCGTCCTGCAGCGCTTCCAGGGTACGCGCGCCGATGCCGCGGGCCGGGAAGTTCACCACCCTCAGGAACGCACCATCGTCGTTCGGATTCTCCATCAGGCGCAGGTAGGCAAGCGCGTGCCGGATCTCGGCGCGCTCGAAAAAGCGCAAGCCGCCGTAGACGCGATATGCGATGCCGGCGGCGAACAGGGCATGTTCGATGACGCGCGACTGCGCGTTGGAGCGGTACAGCATGGCCATGTCGGCGCGCGCCCAGCCCTCGCCGATCAGCCCGCGCACTTCCTCGACCAGCCACTGCGCCTCCTGTGCATCGGTCATCGACTCGTGCACGCGCACCGGCTCGCCGTCGCCGGCGTCGGTCCACAGGTTCTTTCCCAGGCGCCGGCTGTTGTGGGCGATCAACGCGTTGGCGCAGGCCAGGATGTTGCCCTGCGAGCGGTAGTTCTGTTCCAGCCTGATCAGGTTGGCAACGCGGAACTCTCGCTCGAATGCCGCCATGTTGGCGACATTCGCGCCGCGAAATGCGTAGATGCTCTGGTCGTCGTCACCGACCGCAAACATCATCGCACTGTCTCCCGCCAGCAGCTTCAGCCAGCGATACTGCAGCGCATTGGTGTCCTGGAACTCATCGACCAGGATATGGCGAAAGCGCGCGCGATAGTGCTCGCGCAACAGCTGGTTGCGTTCGAGCAGCTCGTAGCTGCGCAACAGCAGCTCGGCAAAGTCGACCACGCCCTCGCGCTGGCACTGCTCCTCGTAGGCCGTGTACAGCTCGAGTTGCCGGCGTGCATGCTCGTCGCTGGCCTCGACATCGCGCGGACGCCTCCCTTCCTCCTTGGCCGCATTGATGAAGTACTGCAGGTTGCGGGGCGGGAACCTCTCGTCGTCGACGTTCAGCGTCCTGAGCAGGCGCTTGATCGCCGCCAGCTGGTCCTGGGCGTCGAGGATCTGGAAGGTCTGCGGCAATCCGGCGTCGCGGTGATGCGCGCGCAGCATCCGGTTGGCCAGCCCATGGAAAGTGCCGATCCACATGCCGCGCGTGTTGATCGGCAGCATCGCCGACAGGCGCGCATGCATCTCGCGCGCCGCCTTGTTGGTGAAAGTGACCGCCAGCACCCCCAGCGGGCTGACCTGTCCGGTCGACACCAGCCAGGCGATGCGGGTGGTGAGCACGCGCGTCTTGCCGCTACCGGCTCCAGCGAGAATCAGTGCATGCTGCGGCGGCAGCGTGACCGCCGCGAGTTGCTCGTCGTTGAGCCTGGCGAGAAGTCCGGACTGGGTCGACATCGCGGCGCCTGCAATCGGCCTGTGGTTCCTGTGCGGTGTCGACGTCATGCGACGCCGGCACGCGTGCGTGCCGGCGCGGGCACGATCAGCGGCGCGCCGGCTTGCGGCCCCTTTGCGACCAGACCGGCTGGCGCGGCGCCAGCGCGCCGGGACGGATTTCCACGCAGCGGTTGAGCCACTTCGACGACTCGTCGGCAAGATCGGCGATCGGCGCGTTGGCGCCGTGGCTCACGCGCACGATGCGATGGCTCTGCACGCCGAACTTTTCGAGCAGGGTGGCGACCGCCTGGGTGCGATCCATGCTCAGGTGCACCGCCGCCTCCGGTTCATCGACCGGATTGGCATGGCCCGAGACGATGAGGGTGCCGCCAGGCCCGTCGATGAAGCGCTGCGCCTGCTGGCGGATGGCGTCGTGATATTTCCGGTCGACCGTGGTCGAATCACCGCCGAAGTAGACGCGCGTCAGGTCGTCGGCGGGCTTCACCGCGGGTGCGGTGCGAACGTCGCTATCGAGGGTCGCTTCGAAGTTTTCCTGCATGCATGATCTCCTTGCTGGCATGGCGCGCGCAAGCCGGCTCGCCGTTACCGGCAAGCCGCGCGCGTCGGTGCGTGGGGGGATATCGCATTCTAGCAAATTTCGCGCCTGCGGTCTCGTTCGGCCTCAGTGCGACCTCAGTCCCAGGCCTGCAGGCCGGCCCCGCTCAGCAGCAGCCCCGGCGCGCTGGACGCCCTGCCGACGATCCGGGCCAGGCCGCGAAACGCCAGATCGGTGGCAGCAACGCGCCGCACCGGCACTTCACGCACGCGCCCGGCGTAGCGCCCCTTGTCATCGAAGGCCTGCAGGAACGCGGCGGCATCGAACGAGGATCCCAGGCCGTCGAGCACGCCCCCGGTGAGCCACACACCACCATCGGCGCCGAAGGCCAGGCACAGGTCGCCCGCACACGCCCCCAGCAAGCGGCAGAACCACTGGGCGGCGTGCCGGGCTGCGGGTTCACCGGCCGCCGCACGTCGACTCACCTCGGCCGGCGGCAGCGGCGCCGCCAGGCCAGCCTGCCAGGCATGGATGCGCGCCAGCCCATCTCCCGACAGCAAGCGCTCCCACGACAGGCGCCCCCAGTGCGCGCGCACCGCTGCGAGCAAGGGCGCGAGCCCGGTCTCGGGATAGCCGAAACCCATGTGTCCGCCCTCGCTCGCGACGATGCGCTCGCGCTGGCCACCGGCATCGAGCAAGGCCGCCACGCCGAGGCCGGTGCCCGGTCCGATCAGCATCAGGTTGGCCGAGTGCGTCGCCCCCGCGCGCACCAGCTGCGTCGATTGCGCGTCGAGTGCCGGCACACCCGCCATCGCCGCCACGAAATCATTGACCACCCGCAAGGCAGTGAGCCCCAATGCAGCGCGCAAGGCCTCGGCGTCGAAGGCCCAGTTGCGGTTGCTCATCTCGAGCCGGCTGCCGCGAACCTGCACCGCTATGGACAAGGCAGCATTGGCGGGAAACGCCTGTCCGTCGTCGAAAGATCGCAGCGCTTCGGCCAGCGAGGCGAACGCATCGGCGGGCGAGCGAACGACCGCGCCGGCCCCGGCGCCTGGCGTCCAGCGGCACAGGCGTACGTTGGTTCCTCCGACATCGGCGAACAACCAATCGTCGTTCGCCCGGGAGTCGGCGCGCTCAGAGCCCCCCGATGGGCACATGCCGGGCATCGCTGTCGTCGATCCGCATCGCGACCACGATCTCCTGCAACAGGCGATTGAGCGTGACCAGCCGCTTCGGGCCCAACTGTGCCAGCGCCTCGGGAAGGATACCCCCCAGGGGTTGGGGAGCGCGCGCGACCGCCTCTTCGCCGGTCGCGGTTGGGTACAGCAGAACGATGCGCTGGTCGCGCTGATCGCGCGCACGACGCAGCAGGTCCCGGCGCGCGAGTTGCTCGACGAGATTGCTGGCCGTGGATTGCTGGACAGCCATGCCGCGGGCAAGGTCCTTGACCCGGATGCCCGGCGACTGCACGACAATCGCCAGCGCCCAGACCTGCGAACCATTGATGCCGCAGGCCTCCTCGAGTGCATGGAAATGCCGACGGACCGAACGGAAGATCATGCGGAAATGTTCGAGCGCTTCGACCGCGTCGGCCGGATAGGTCGCCGCAAGGCGTGCCGCCGGGCGTACGGTGGCGTGCACATCGGCGTGCTGCTGCATGGGGGTGACGGAGTTCATGTTCATGATGCCCGGCTCCGCATTGGCTGCAATCGAACCGCTGTCACGTGAAAGTATGCACGCCAAAAATGGTTTTGCGCGATTACCGCGTTGCACCAAACCGGTGCCGCCGCATTGCGCCCGCCGAATGGGCGGTGGCGGCGGGCCGTCCGGGCTCGCGAGCGTGTCCGTGAGGTCGATTGGCTTGATATCGCGCAAGGCCCTGGCAGCGTCTCGCCCTCTACAGTGACGGGCCGAGAGCTCATGCTGCCCCGCCAGACGAAACGAGTGCCGCCCCCCGCTGCCGGCGCCGCGCCGAACCCCGGGGCGCGTGACGATCCGCCGGGTCGCTGGAAAATCGCCCGGCTTGCCAGCGCACCGCACCGCCTCGGATTCTTCGTCGGCATGAGCATGCTGTCGGCCGGAGCGCTCTGGTGGCTGGCGGTGCTCGGCTTGCGCCTGGCTCCGGGTCTGCCGGTTCCGTGGGCGATCGGATCGGTTCACGTACACGCCCTGCTGATGATCTTCTCCTACATGCCGATGTTCTTCGCGGGCTTCCTGTTCACCGCCGGACCGCGCTGGCTTGGCGTGCCGGCGCCGGGGGCGCGGGCACTGCTGCCGACGGCGATTGCCTGGCTGGCAGGCTGGGCGATGTTCCTGATCGGCGCGCACGCCGGCGCGCCACTGGCGGCCACCGGCCTGGCGGTGGTGGCCGCCGCCTGGAGCCTGTTCGTGTCGCGACTGATTCGCTTGCTGCGCGCCAGTCGCGCGCGCGATCGCACGCACCTGGCCGTCGTCACCATCGCCGGCGTCGCCGGCGCGGGCGCACTCTGGCTGGCTGCATCGGGGCTGGCGATCGCTGAGCCGCAACTGGTGCGCTTCGCACTGTCGGCGGGGTTGTGGTGGTTCCTGGCCCCGGTCTTCGTGGCGGCATCGCACCGGATGGTGCCGTTTTTCGACGTGGCCGTGCCGCGCCTGGAGCGGCGCTTGCCGAACGGCTTGCTGTGGATCTGGCTCGCCGTTCTGTTGCCGCAGCCCGTGCTCGATTCCGCAGCACATGCCGGCAACTGGATCACGCTGGCGGCAGCCGCGCTCGACGTCGCTGCAGCCTTGCTGGTGCTGCAACTCGCGCTGCGCTGGGCACGCGTGCAGAACCTGCGCATCCGCCTGCTGGCGATGCTGCACGCCGGCTTCGCGTGGTTCGGGGTGGCGCTCGGCCTGCAGGCACTGACGGCCTGGCTGGCCTGGAACGGCCAGGACGCGCACGAGGCTCGCCTGGCGGCACTGCATGCTCTCGGCATGGGGTTTTTCGGTTCCACGCAACTGGCCTTCGTGACCCGCATCAGTGCCGGCCAGCAGGGCCGCGCGCAAAGCATCGACGCACTCGCCTGGGCGCTCTTCCTGGGCTTGCAGGGCGCCGTGCTGCTGCGCCTGGCCGCGACCGCGCTGCCCGCCTGGCAGCCGCACCGGGACGCCGCGCAGTTGTGGCTGCTGCTCGCCGCGGCGCTGTCATGGGCGATCGTCATGGTCGCCTGGAGCGCACGGTACATGCGCTGGTACGGCCGGCCGCGCAGCGACGGACGACCGGGATGAACACTGGCAGAAGGAGTGATGAACGTGGTGATGAACGAACAGCGTGAGCGCGCATGGCGCAAGCCGCACCTGGTATGTCCGGCCGGTTCGCTGCGCGCGCTCAGGCTCGCCGTCGACGCCGGCGCCGATGCGGTCTACATGGGGCTGAAGGACGCGACCAACGCGCGCAACTTCGCGGGCCTGAACTTCGACCAGGCCCAGGCACGCGAGGGCGTCGCCTATGCGCACGCGCGCAAGGCGCAGGTGCTGATGGCGCTCAACACCTACGCCGACGCGCGCGAGCCCGAGCGCTGGTGGCGCGCCGTCGACACCGCGGCCGAACTGGGCGCCGACGCGCTGATCTGCGCCGACACGGCGGTGCTGGCATACGCACGCGATCATCACCCGCAGTTGCGCCTGCACCTGTCGGTGCAGGCCTCGGCGACCACCTACGAAGCGATCGAGTTCTACCGCGAGCGCTACGGCATCCAGCGTGCCGTGCTGCCGCGCGTACTGACGCTGTCCCAGGTCGGCCACGTCTGCAAGCACAGCCTGGCCGAGATCGAGGTATTCGGCTTCGGCAGCCTGTGCGTGATGGTCGAGGGCCGCTGCGCCCTGTCCTCGTACGCGACCGGCCAATCCCCCAATACCGCCGGCGTGTGTTCGCCGCCCTCCGCGGTGCGCTGGGAAGAGGCGGAGTCAGGGGTGCGCGCTCGCCTGAACGAGGCGCTGATCGACAGCTATGCTCCCGAAGAACCACGCGGCTATCCGACCTTGTGCAAGGGCCGCTTCAACGTCGAGGGCGTACGCGACTATGCGCTGGAAGAACCGACCAGCCTGAACACGCTGGCGGTGCTGCCGCAGTTGATGGAATTCGGCATCTCGGCAATCAAGATCGAAGGGCGCCAGCGCAGCCCCAGCTACGTCGAACAGGTCACGCGCGTGTGGCGCGCCGCCATCGACCACTGCGCTGCCCAACCGGCCCGGTTCGCCGTGCAACCGCAGTGGGTGGCCGCGCTGGGCCGCTGGTCCGAGGGCCAGCAGCACACGCTGGGTGCCTATAACCGGCCATGGCGCTGATCATCATGAACGCACGCATCCACATTACCGTCGGCCCGGTGCTCTACTACTGGCCGCGCAAGACCCTGATCGAATTCTATGGCGCACTGGCCGACTCGCCCGTCGACACCGTGGTGCTCGGCGAAGTCGTGTGCTCCCGACGCCATGAAATGAAGCTCGAAGACTGGCTGGCGCTGGCGCAACAGTTGCGCGATTGCGGCAAGGAAGTGGTGCTGGCCAGCCAGGCCTTGCTCGAATCGGAATCCGACCTGCGCGACATGCGACGCCTCACGGCGCAACAGGAGTTCCTCGTCGAGGCGGGCGACGCGTCGGCCTTGCGCGGGCTGGCCGGCCGGCCATTCGTGCTGGGCCCGCACATCAACGTCTACAGCCGCCCGGCGCTGGTCGAGCACGCGGCGCTCGGCGCCGCGCGCTGGGTGGCTCCGGTCGAACTCGGGCTCGACGCCATCGCCCTGGTCAATCCGCCCGACGCGCCAGTGCCCGGCGGCCTCGACGGGCGCACGCCGATCGCCACCGAAGTGTTCGCCTTCGGGCGGCTGCCACTGGCCTTCTCGGCACGCTGCTTCACCGCCCGCCACTACCACCTGAACAAGGACGACTGCGGCTTTCGCTGCATCGAGCACCCCGACGGGTTGCTGCTGACCACCACCGAAGGCGCGCCTTTCCTCACCCTGAACGGCATCCAGACACAATCGGCAGCGCAGCATTGCCTGATCGGCGAAGCCGCGGCGCTGCGCGCGGCAGGCGCGACGCGCGTGCGACTGTCGCCGATCGCGCAGGGATTCGACCGTGTCGTGGCGTGCTTCGACCAGGTGCTCAACCACGACGGCGACGTCGGCGAGGCGCGTGCTGCACTCGAGGCGCTGAGCTTGCCGGGCGGCCTGGTGGACGGCTTCGCCCATCGCCGCCCCGGACTCGAAAGGAGCTGGACATGAACAGCCTGGACACCCACACCGCGCGCGGCAACGCCTGGCCGGTCCCGAGCGGCCTGCGCAAGCTGGTTGCACGCCTGCCGATCCGCCCGCCCTCGTTCGTGCTGGCGCGCGCCCTGGATCATCTGCTGCGCCCGCACCTTCCGGCCGACGTGGCGCGGCAATTGAGCGGCGGAGTGGTCGAGATCGCCGTGCGCGATCTCGGCCTGCGCTGTCGCCTGACGCTCACCGAAGGCGGATTCCGCAGCGTGCCCGACGGCGGACCGCTCACCTTGCGCGTGATCGCCGACGCGGCCAGCTACCTGCGGCTGCTGCGCGGCGAGGAAGACGCCGACCGCCTGTTCTTCGAGCGCGCCCTCGTCATGGAGGGCGACACCGAGTACGGCCTGATCCTCAAGAACACGCTGGACGCAATCGGGCCGCTGCTGCAATGGCCGAAGTCGACCGCCTCCTGATGCCCCGGCCGATATACTGGTGCCTCGCCCCGACGCGGGCGCGACCCGTATCGGATCCCTCATGCACGATGGCTTCATCCTCACGCTTTCCTGTCCGGATCGGCCGGGAATCGTCCACGCGGTATCAGGCTTTCTGCTCGAGCACGGCGCCAACATCCTGGAGGCCGCGCAGTATGACGACCGTGCCACCGGGCTCTTCTTCATGCGTGTGCAATTCGAGTCGGCGGCCGGACAGCTGTCGGTCGAATCGATTCGCCAGGCTTTCGCGCCGGTCGGCGAATCGTTCGCAATGCGCTGGCGCTTCTTCGATGCCGCGCGCCCCGAGCCCACGCTGATCCTGGTCTCCAGGCTCGGCCACTGCCTGAACGACCTGCTGTTCCGGCATCGCTCCGGCCTGCTGCCGATCGACATTCGCGCCGTGGTGTCGAATCACCGCGACTTCTACCAGCTGGTCGCCTCCTACGACATCCCCTTCCATCACGTGCCGTGCAGCGCGGCGACCAGGCCGCAGGCGGAAGCGCGGCTGATGGAAATCGTGGCCGCCGAAGGCACCGAGCTGGTGGTGCTGGCGCGCTACATGCAGGTGCTGTCGGAAGACCTGTGCCACCAGCTGGAAGGGCGAGCGATCAACATCCATCATTCGTTCCTGCCCAGCTTCAAGGGTGCCAGGCCGTACCGGCAGGCACTCGATCGTGGGGTGAAACTGATCGGCGCCACCGCCCACTACGTGACCAGTTCGCTCGACGAAGGCCCGATCATCGAGCAGGATGTCGAGCGCGTGGATCACTCGATGGATGTCGAGACCCTCACCGGCATCGGGCGCGACGTCGAAAACGTCGTGCTCGCGCGCGCGGTGAAGTGGCACGCCGAGCGCCGCATCCTGGTGAACGGCGGCAAGACGGTCGTCTTTCGCTGAGGTACCCGGCCACATGGACTCCCTGTTCGAGCCCTTGCGCGCGCGCGCACGCAAGTTGAACCCGACCCGCACCGCGATCGTCTATCCGCTCTCGCTGCCTGCCCTGGCGGCCGCTTTCGAAGCGGCGGAAGCGGGCTACATCGAGCCGGTGCTGGTGGGCCCGCGACCGACCATCTTCGCCCTGATGCGCGAGCACGGCCTGCAGGCAGATCGCTTCGAGGTGATCGACACGCCCGACCACGCTCCCCAGGCCGCGCAGCGTGCGGCCTTGCTGGCGCGTGACGGCACGGTGGACGCCTTGATGAAGGGCAGCCTGCACACCGACGAGTACCTGTCGGCGATCATCGCGCGCGATTCCGGCCTGTGCCTCGGGCGCCGGCTCAGCCATGTGTTCATCATCGGATTCGGCAGCTATCCGAAACTTCTTGCGCTCACTGACGCAGCGGTGAACATCACTCCGGACCTGCGCGACAAATCCGACATCGTGCAAAACGCCATCGACCTGTGCCGCGCACTCGGCGTGGTCCGGCCGAAGGTCGCGGTGCTGGCGGCCATCGAGACCGTCAACCCGGACATGAGGTCCACCATCGAGGCGGCGGCCCTGGCCAAGATGGCCGAGCGCGGCCAGATCCGCCACGGCATCGTCGACGGACCGCTCGCCTTCGACGTCGCGGTTTCGGCGGCGGCCGCGCAGGAAAAGGGGCTCGTCTCGCCGGTCGCAGGCGATCCGGACGTGCTGCTCGCGCCCGACATCGAAGCCGCCAACATGCTCTACAAGCAGGCTGCCTACCTGGCCGGCGCCGAACTGGGTGGACTGGTGATCGGGGCAAGCGTGCCGGTGCTGCTCACCAGTCGTGCCGACAGCGTCGCCACGCGCATCAACAGCTGCATCCTGGCCAACCTGTACGCGCACTGGCTGGCGAACAAGCGCTAGACATCATGGTCGCCCGCCAAAGCGCGGGCGACCATGATGTCTAGCGCAGCAGCGCCACCGTGTGTCGCGCGATCACGCGCTCCTCATCGGTCGGCACCACGCACACGGCAACGGCCGAATCAGGGGCATGCAGGCGCGGTCCGTGCGCGGCATTGAGCGCCGGGGCGATGCGCACACCCATCCATTCCAGCAGTGCAGCGATGCGCGCGCGCACTTCGGCGCTATGCTCGCCGATGCCGGCCGTGAAGACGATCGCATCACAGCCACCCAGGGCAACTGCGGTGGCGGCGATCTCCTGTGCGGCGCGCTGGCAGAACATGTCGAGCGCAAAACGTGCACGCGGATCGCCGCTTTGTTCGAGCACGCGCATGTCACCCGAAACGCCGGAAAGTCCGAGCAATCCCGAGTCGGAATGCAGGCCGCGGTCGAGTTCATCCACGCTCATGTGCAGTTGCTGCAGTGCGTACAGTGCGACGCCGATGTCCAGCGCGCCTGGCCGGGTGCTCATCACCAGCCCGTCGAGCGTCGACAGGCCCATCGAGGTGCGCACCGAGCGACGCTCGCGCATGCCGCATATGCTTGCCCCGCTTCCGAGGTGGGCAACGATGACGCGCCCATCCGCCAGCGGGCCGAGGAAATCGGGCAAGCGCTGCGCAATCCACTCGAAGGACAGCCCGTGAAAGCCGAATCGTCGCATGCCGCGATCGCGCCAACTCGCCGGCAGGGGCATGGTGGTATGCAAGGGCGGCTGGGTGGCGTGGAATGCCGTGTCGAAGCAGGCTACCTGCAATGCATCCGGCAGCAGCGCCGAGATGGCACGAATGCCCTCGACGCAGTGCGGCTGGTGCAGCGGCGCGAGCGGCTCGAGCGACGCCAGCAACGCCAGCACCGAGGCATCGACCCGCTGCGGCGCCACCAGCGACTCGCCGCCGTGGGTGACGCGGTGGCCGACGGCCTCGACGCGATCGATGAACGCTTCCGCCTGCAGGCGCTCGAGCGCCACCTGCAGGGCGGCTCTCTGATCAGCGGGCGCCGGCAACACGATGTCGGCGCGCCGCGCACCGTCGGCGCGCCAGCTCAGCACCGGCCGATCGGGCAGCCCCTGCACCTGGCCGCGCAGCAGCTCGGGCGGATCATCCCGCCGCGCGTCGCGCTCGCCGTCCCGTGCCGAAGCTTCACCGGGCAGGCGATAAGCGGCGAACTTGATGCTCGATGAACCTGCGTTCAGGACCAGGATCGTCACGTCGCGCGACCCCTTCCCGCAGCCTCCTACGGCATGCGCACCAGCAACGGCACGCCAGCCTTGCGCAGGCAGCCGGCGGTCACGCTGCCGAGAAACGCCGCCTCCAGCGCCTGGCGGCCACGAGTGGTCATCGCCAGGATCACGTCGTTGCGGCCATTGACGAACTGGACGATCGCATCGGCCGGCTCGCCATGCAGCACTTCCCAGGCCACCCGCACGCCATACTTGGCGGCATAGTCGCCCGCCCTGCTGCGCACGTAGGACGACTCCATCACGTCGCCCGGAGGAATGCCGGCGTCGACCTGGGCCGAGAAGGCGATCACGCCGACCACGACCAGTTCCGCGTCGAGCCATTTTGCCAGTTCGGCTGCCTGCGGCGCCATCGCCTCCGAAATCTGCGTGCCGTCGAGTGGCAGCACCACCTGGTTCACCTTGATCGGCGCTCCCGTCTGTCCATCAGTTCCGGAAGGCCGGAAAACGAGTACCGCCGCACCGCCGCTACGCACCACGCGCAGTGCCACGCTGCCCAGCATGACCTCCATCAGGCCACTGCGTCCGTGCGAGGTCATGGCGACCAGGGTGCCCGGCACCCGGCGCGCCTCCTCGAGGATGACATCGGCAACGTCTCCGCGCGCCACCACACAGATGCTCTGTGCCGAATGGCGCTCGGCCAGCGCCTTGGCGTAAACCTCGGCCTCGCGCTTCTCGCCTTCCTTCTCGACCACCCGCATGAGCGTCAGCGGAGTGCCGTGCACACGGGCGAGCCCCGCCGCATGGGGCAGCATTTCTTCCGAAAACTTCGCCCCGTCCAGGGGAACCAGGATGCGATCGTACATGGGCAGGCCTCTCGCCATGGGGTTCAGATTGATCCGGATTTAACCACACTCGGGGGTTGCCCGGGGCGCTGGCCGGGAGGCCGGTGCTCGCCCGGTCGGGCAGGCAGTCGCACGGCGCCGGCGCCGCCCAGGTCGGTCCGGCATTGTCATGTCCGGCCGCCAAAGGCGACCCACCAACGCGAGCAAGCCCGCATCCTGCCAGCGAGAGCGGGCAGCGATGGATGGGCAAGTCATATTCGATGGAGGTCGCATCATGAACCAGAAATATGCAAATCCCTCAACCCTGGGCTATGCCGGCTTCGCCATCACGCTGTGGATGGTGAGCATGATCAATGCCGGATGGTTCGCCACGAGCCAGCCACACAACGTGGACCTGATGCTGGCAGTCACTTTCGGCGGCACTGCCATGGCGATCGCGGGCATCATGGAATTCTTCCGCGGCCGCACGCTCGACATGCTGCTGTTCGTTGCCTTCGGAGCGTTCTGGTGGGCATGGGCGCTGCATGCGAATGCGAGCACCGAAACGGCCATGCCGGCCGCAGCCGGCGCCTACCTGGGCTGGTTCTTCCTGCTCTGGGCAATCGTGGCCTTCTACATCTGGGTCGCCTCGTTCCGCGACGGCAGCGCGCGCATGTTGTTCACGCTCGGGCTGTGGCTGAGCTTCCTGGCGCTGGCGATCGCCGACTGGACCGACTCCAGCGGATTCACCATGCTGGGTGGTTACCTGGGCCTGATTACCGCGATCATCGGCGGCTACATCTCTGCAGCCGACGTGATCAACGCGAGCTACCAGCGGGTCGTGCTGACCACCGGTGAACCCGAACTGCCGCAGGCGGACATGAGCACGGGCGGGCACCTTGCCAGCCACGCGTCCTGACCAACCCGGCTGAATCCACGCCCAAGGGCGGGCACTAGTGCACTCGCGGCCTTCTGGCCGAGGGTGCGCCTTCGTGTGCACGCGTCGCGCGATCCCGAAGCGCCGCTTGATCGGCCTCATCCAGCACGACGCCATAGCGAGACGCAAGGTCGGCGAATCGCGTTCGCCTGGTCGAGCGCCGATCAGGCGGAATCCGGGTCACGACGAGATCCAGCGTCTTGTTGATCGGCCCGACCATGACGTGATTGATTCCAAATCCGACTAGGGCCTGTTCACACTACGATCGTCCCCGCGTGAGCCCGAAAAAAAGTGCGCAATCAAGGCGCAAAGCGCAGTCGTGGCGGTGCCACGGCGAGCA
>CAZXLV010000058.1:0-13633 GCA_964641405.1 uncultured Limnobacter sp.
CCGGCCAGCGCCCGCAACTCGATCGAAAATCCGGTCGCCGGGCGCGCCCGGCCGAACGCGCGCCCGACATTGTCGTAGCGTCCGCCGCGGGCGATGGCGTAAGGCAAGCCTTCGACGTAGGCCGCGAAGGTGATGCCGTTGTGATAGCGATAGCCGCGCAAGTCGGCCAGGTCGATCGACGGCTCGACTCCGGACCAGCGCTGCCACAAGGGCGAGGCGCACAGGCGCTCGAGCTCGTCGAGCGCAGCCGTCACCGGTACGATGCACGGCAAGGACGCACGCGCGCGTGCCAGCACCGCATCGCTCGCGTGCCGGGGTGCCGGATCGACGCGACCATGCAGTTGCAACAGTCCGGGCAGCGAGGAGCGCAGCCCGGCTGAAGCACCTTCCAGCCAGTCGGCGAGACCGGGGGCATCCTTGCCCTGCAGCAATCCGTACAAGGCATCGATGTCGCCTTCGTCCCGGGCACCATTCATTGCCAGAAGCGCCGGCACGATCGCGGCATGACACAGGTCGATGCGCACCCGCGACACGCCGGCTGCACCCAGCGAGCGCACCAGCAGGTCGATGGCTTCGAGATCGGCCTCGATGCCGGCGTGGCCGAACAACTCGGCCCCGACGTGGATTGGTTCGCGCGTGGCGAACAGTCCCTGGGCGCGCGTGTGCAGCACCGAGCCGGCATAGCACAGGCGCGTCACACCGTCGCGATCGAGCAGGTGTGCGTCGATGCGCGCAACTTGCGTCGTCATGTCGGCGCGCACACCGAGCGTGCGGCCCGAGAGCTGGTCGACCAGCTGGAAGGTACGCAGGCCGAGATCACGGCCCGACCCGGTGAGCAGCGAATCGAGGTGCTCGATGAGCGGCGGCATCACCAGTTCGTAGCCATAGGATCGATACAGGTCGAGCAGGCGCCGGCGCAGTTCCTCGATGCGCCGCGCCTCTGACGGCAAGACATCGGCAATGCTCTCGGGCAGCAGCCAGCGCAACAGGGACACTCTGGTCGACACGGTCGGATCCGGAAGAATGGGCACAGGCCGGCTCAGGCCGGCGCGTTCGGCAAACTGTTGATTGTAGGGCCTTACGCCGCGATCAGCAGCAGTGCCACGCCGATCAGGGCCGAGCCGAATCCGACGAAGCGGATCTGCCCGTCACGCAGGCGTGCGATCTGCTGGAACAGTTCGCGCCAGCGCGCTGGGGCCAGCATCGGCATCAGGCCCTCCAGAACGAGCACCAGGCCGATCGCCCGCAACCAGACTTCCATCGGCCAGGCACCCGCCGCGCTCAGCGTGGACGGTCGCCCGGCGCCCTGAAATACTTGAAGAATTCAGAGGACGGGTCGACCACCATCAGGTCGTTGCGCGAGTCGAACGAGGCGCGATACGCCTCCAGGCTGCGGTAGAAGCCGGCAAATTCCGGATTCTGACCGAAGGCGGCACCGAACAGGCTGACCACGCGCGCATCGCCCTCGCCCTTGGTGCGCTGCGCGTCGCGATATGCCTCGGCGAGAATGACTTCGCGCTGGCGATCGGCATCGGCGCGGATCTTCTCGGATTCGGCCGAACCGGTCGCGCGGCGTTCGTTGGCCACCTGCTTGCGCTCGGACTCCATGCGCGCGAACACGCGCTCGGAGACCTCGGGGGCGAAATCGACGCGCTTCAGGCGCACGTCGACGATCTGCACGCCGATCTGGCGCGAATCCTCGTTGACCTTGGCGCGCACGCTCTCGTCGACCTGCTTGCGGGCGCCCGAGATCATCTCGGATACGGTGCGCCGTGCCACCTCGTTGTTCAGGGCGTCGCGCAGGCTGCGGTTGATGCGATCGACCGCCACCTGCTGGCTGCCCGAGACCGAACGCACGAAGGTACGCGGATCGACGATGCGCCACTTCACGAAGGTGTCGATCATCACGTTCAGCTTTTCCGAGGTGATGAAGCGGTCGCTCTCGGCGGTGTCGATGGTGAGGATGCGCTTGTCGAAATAGACCACGTTCTGGAACGGTGGCGGCAGCTTGAAGTACAGCCCCGGCTTGTCGATCACCTGGCGAATCTCGCCCAGCGCGTAGAGCACCGCGAACTGGCGCTGGTCGACGACGAAGATGCACGACAGGAACACCAGCAGCGCAACCAGGAGGGCAATCAGGATGGGAATGGTCTTTTGCATGATCGGACCCTGGTCGCCTCAGCGAGTGTCGCGTTCGCGATTGCGCAGCGAATCGGTGCGCGCGCCCGCGCCAGCAGCGTCGCTGGTGGCGGGCGCGGCGGGCGGTGCGGCCACGCGCGGACCACTGGCTGCGCCGGTTCCGGATTGCTGCAGCAACCGGTCCAGTGGCAGGTAGAGCAGGTTGCTGCCGGCGCGCGAGTCGACGTAGACCTTGCTGGTATTGGCGAAGATGTCCTGCATCGTTTCGATGTACATGCGCTCGCGGGTGACCTGCGGCGCCTTCATGTACTCGGCCAGCACCTGCCTGAAGCGGCTGGTGTCACCCTCGGCGGCAGCCACCACCCGCTGGCGGTAGCCGTCGGCCTCCTCGATCAGTCGGGCGGCATTGCCGCGCGCCTTGGGGATCACGTCGTTGGCATAGGCGCGCCCTTCGTTGATCAGGCGTTCGCGGTCCTGCGCGGCCTTGTTGGCGTCTTCGAAGGCGGCCTGCACCTGCTCGGGTGGCTGGACCTGCTGGATGGTCACGTCGACGATGGAGATGCCGGCGTGGTACTGGTCGAGCAGCACCTGGATCTGCTTGCGCGCGCCTTGCGCGACCTGCTCCTTTTCCTCGTAGAGCACCTGGTCCACGCTGGTGCGTCCAACCACTTCGCGCATCGCGCTTTCGGCGGTCTGGCGCACGATGTCCTGCGGAACCGGGCCGAAGTTGTTGTTGAACAGATAAGCCTTCGGATCGCCGACGCGGTACTGCACGGTGAACTGCATGTCCACGATGCTCTGATCGTGCGTCAGCATCAGCGACTCGCGCAGGTTCTTGTTGCGCACCGCGTTGCGGTAGCCGACTTCGACCGTGCGCAACTGCTGCACATTGACGATCTCGTTGGTTTCGATCGGGTACGGCATGCGCCAGGTGAAGCCGGCGCGGTCGATGACCTGCTCGAACTTGCCAAAGCGCAGCACGATCGATGCCTGGCCCTCCTGGACGATATAGAAGCCACTGCCCAGCCACAGCAGCAGCGCCACCAGGATCAGCAGGCCGATGCCGGTTCCTGCGCCCTTGAACGGCAGCCCGCTGCCCGGTCCACCGGAAGGCGGCTGCGAGCCGCCGCCACCGCGGCGGAACATGTTGTTCAGGCGGCGATTGAAATCACGCCAGAGTTCATCGAGATCGGGCGGGCCGTCACTGTTCGGGCGCTGCGGCGGACGCTGGTCGCCTCCGCCGCCGCCACGCCCCCAGCCGGGATCGTTGAGCGAGAAAATCGAGCGCACAGGCTTCCACATGTCGTTACGGGATGGCACGTGAGGTGGGTTCAGGCCGCGCGGTGCGCGATGGATTCATCGGATGTGCTGGCCGGCAGGTGCTCGGTCGGCACTGGCCGTGCCGCGCCGGGCTTGCGTGCGTCGCGCCAGGCCTGCCCCTGCTCGTCGATTGCGCGACGCAACAGGTCCAGCCCTTCGCCCGAAGCGGCGCTGATCCAGACCCGCTCGATCCTACCATAGCGGTCCAGCGCGACCTCAGGCGCGCGGCCAACCCGGTCGATCTTGTTGTGGACCAGTACGCGTGGCACCGAGCCGGCGCCGATTTCGTCGAGCACGCGATCGACTTGCGCGATCTGATCGTCCCGGTCGGGCGCGGCAGCGTCGACCACGTGCAACAGCAGGTCGGCCTGGGCAGTTTCTTCGAGGGTGGCGGTAAAGGCGTCGATCAACTGGTGCGGCAATTCGCGCACGAAGCCTACCGTGTCCGAGACCACCGTTTCGATGCCCGAAGGCAGGGTCAGGCGACGCGTCAGGGTATCCAGGGTGGCAAACAACTGGTCGGCGGTGTAGCTGCCGGCACCGGTGAGCGCATTGAACAGAGTCGACTTGCCGGCGTTGGTATAGCCGACGATGGACACCGCGAACGCCGGGCGCCGGTCGCGCGCACGGCGCCGGGTACGACGCTGCTTGCGCAGTTGCTCGAGTTGCGCACGCAACCGCCTGATGCGGGTGCCGAGCATGCGCCGATCGAGCTCGAGCTGCGTTTCACCCGGCCCGCCGCGCACGCCGATGCCGCCGCGTTGGCGCTCCAGGTGGGTCCAGCCGCGCACCAGGCGTGCCGACAGGTGTTCGAGGCGCGCCAGCTCGACCTGCAGCTTGCCTTCGTGGCTGCGCGCGCGCCGGGCGAAGATGCTCAGGATCAGCTCGGTGCGGTCGAGCACCGGCAACTGCCAGCGCTGCTCGAGGTTGCGCTGCTGGATCGGCGACAGTGGCTGGTCGAACACCACCATCCCGATGCCTTCGGCCTGCAGTCGGGCACCGATCTCGTCGACCTTGCCGGAACCGATGAACAGCGCCGCGTCGGCACGCGCCCGCCGCACCATGACCCGGGCGCACGGCGCCAGTCCGTCGGATGCGGCCAGCGCCGCCAGTTCGTCGAGCGAGTCGTCGGTACGAGCGGCGCCGCCCAGGGCGGCGCCGACCAGCAGGCAGGTGGTCGGCTTGTGGTCGGCGCTCAGCTTTCGTTGCCTTCTTGCTGGAAGTTGACGGCGCGTCCAGGAACGACAGTGGATATCGCGTGCTTGTAGACCATCTGCGTCACGGTATTGCGCAACAACACCACGTACTGGTCGAAGGATTCGATCTGGCCCTGCAGCTTGATGCCGTTCACCAGGTAAATCGACACTGGAACGTGCTCCTTGCGAAGCAGGTTCAGGAACGGGTCTTGTAGCAGCTGCCCTTTGTTGCTCATGGCGGACGACTCCGATTGTTGTGGTTCGATCGGCCCCGGATACGGGCCGGCAAACCACTCTATCCCAATTTGCGGCCAACCGCCCCCGTTTCAAGTCAATGTCACCCGGTCGCGCGCTGCCGGTACGCCTTGTCAGCGCTTATCGACGTAGGGGTTGGCGCCGCTGCGGAATTCGATCCGCAACGGCGTGCCGCGCAGGCCGAAGCGCTCGCGCAGCCAGCCTTCGAGGTAGCGCCGGTAAGCGTCGGGCACGCGGTCGAGGGCGCTGCCGTGGATCACCACGATGGGCGGGTTCTGCCCGCCCTGGTGTGCGTAGCGCAGCTTGGGCCGGATCGCGCCGCGCCGCGGTGGCGCCTGGCGCTCGACCGCCTCGCGCAGGGCGCGCGTCAGCCTGGGCGTCGAGAGTTTTGCCATCGCAGCCGCATAGGCCTCGTCCACGGCGCGCGCCAGGTCACCGATCCCCTTGCCCTCGCGCGCCGAGACGAACAGCGTGCGGGCAAACTGCAGGAAATGCAGCTTGCGATCGAGTTCGCGGCGGATGCGTTCGCGAGCCGCCTCGTCGGCGGCATCCCATTTGTTGACCGCCACCACCAGCGCGCGTCCGGCTTCGAGGATGTAGCCGGCGATGGTGGCGTCCTGGTCGGAGACTTCCTCGGTGGCGTCGAGCATCAGCACGCACACGTTGCAGTCCTCGATGGCCTGCAAGGTCTTGACGATGGAAAACTTCTCGATCGCCTCGGCGACCTTGCCGCGACGGCGCAACCCGGCGGTATCGATCAGCGTATAGGGTCGGCCGGCGCGCTCGAAGTCGATCGCCACCGCATCGCGAGTGGTGCCCGGCTGGTCGAAGGCAATCACGCGTTCCTCGCCGAGCAGGGTATTGACGAGAGTCGACTTGCCTGCATTGGGCCTGCCCACCACGGCAATCCGGATGCGCCGCGTGGATCCCGGTTCGGCGTCGCCCGGCGCAGCGTCGCTGGCGCCTGGCAGCAGGGGCGCCAGCGCCTCGTCGACCAGGTCGCGCACGCCGTCACCGTGCGCCGAGGAGATCGCCAATGGCTCGCCGAGGCCGAGCGCATGGAATTCGGCCACCACCCGGTCGCGCGGCATGCCTTCGGTCTTGTTGACCGCCAGCACGATGCGCGGCGCAGTGCGGCGCAATTCGGCTGCAATTTCCTGGTCGCGCGGCGTGAGGCCTTCGCGACCATCGACGACGAACACCACCACATCGGATTCGATCACCGCCTGGCGCGTCTGGCGTGCCATCTGCACGGCGATCCCGGATTTCGCCACCGGCTCGAAACCGCCGCTGTCGATGACGATGAAGGCTTGCTCGCCGATGCGTCCGCGCCCGTATTGCCGATCGCGCGTCAACCCGGGCACATCGGCCACCAGCGCGGCGCGGCTGCGCGTGAGCCGGTTGAACAGCGTCGACTTGCCGACGTTGGGCCGTCCGACCAGTGCCATCACCGGCAAGCGCGTCGCGGCGCCCACCACGGGAGTTACTCGACGCTCAGTGCGTACAGCGCGCCGGCAGTGGTCTGGGCCACGGCCAGGCCTGCGGCCGCAACCGGTGCCGCGACGATTGCCGAGCCATCCGTCGCCACCCGCCCCGCAATTGCCCCGTCCTCACGCTGGAGCACGTGCAGCAGGCCGGTCGAGTCACCGAGCACCACGAAGCGCGGCAGCAACAGCGGCGCCGAGAGGTTGCGCCCGCGCAACTTGTCCTGGCGCCACATGCTCGCCCCGCTGCGCGAATACGCATGCACCTCGCCGCGCTCGTCGGGGACCACCACCAGGCGCGCATCGAGATCGAGCCCGGAAGGCGAGGACACCTCGCGCGACCACAGCGCCCGCCCGGACGAGCGATCGAAGCACGCCAAGCGGCCCTGGAAGGTGGCCGCGCAGACGTCGGAGCCGCTGATCAGCGGCGAGCCGACGACATCGGCGATGCGTTCGATTTCGTTGGAGCCGTGCGGTACGGCCACCGCCGCCTCCCAGTTGAGCGCACCGCTTTGCAGCGACAGCGCCACCAGGCGCCCGCCCGGCAGGCCGACGAAGGCGCTGCCCGGATCCATCGCAATCAGCGAAGTCTGGCGCAACACCAACGGCGGATTCTGGCGCTGGAAGGTCCAGCGCCGCTTGCCCGAATCAGCGTCGAAGGCAGCCACCCGGTTGTCGCTGGTGCGCACCAGCACCAGACCGAGGGCGACACTGGGCACGGTGACCACTTCGGCGCCGGTGGGCGTACCCCACTTGCGTTTGCCATCGCCATCGAACGCGATCAGCGAACCGTCGCGTCCCGCCACCACCGCCGTCTCGCCATCGCTGCCGATCCCGCCGATCAGTGCCTGTGCGGCGCTGGCGCGCCAGCGAATCTGCCCGCCGGCCGGCTGCGCCCGCAGCACCGTGCCGTCGCGCGCCGCCGCCCACAGGCTGTCGCCGGCCATCACCGGCTGGAAGCCGACGCCGGCGCCCGGCAGCGAATGCGACCATGCGATGCGCGCGTTGGCCGGCGCAGTGATCGCCGGCAAGGCCGGCGGCTTGTGGCGCGAGCGGGCCCACGGCCAGATTCCGCAACCGGCCAGGCTTGCCACCGAGAGGCCGGCGCCGAGCAGGACGGCGCGGCGCCCGATCCCGGCCTGCACTGCGGGCGCGCACGTTGCGCCGGCGGACGCTTGGGCGGATTGCACCGGCACGCTATCGCTACCCATCAGGCAGCCTGCCCGCCGAGCGCTTCGAGCTTCAACTGCACCACCCGGCGCAGCGCGCTATCGGGCGTCAGCGTGTCGAGCGCCTGCTTGTAGGCATCACGTGCCTCGGCAACCTTGCCTTGCGCCGCCAGAAGGTCGCCGCGCCGGTCGGCGAACGCTCCGGCATAGGGTCCGGCCACCGGTGCCGCAAGCACCGTCAGGCCCTGGTCGTATGCCTTTTCGTCGAGCAGCAGCGCGGCCAGGCGCAGCCGCGCCACATCGCGAAACGCCTCGTCGCGCGCGTTCGAAGCCGCCCATTCGAGGGCTGCCCGCGCTGCCTTGGCGTCGCCCGCATCGACATAACTGCGCGCAGCCACCAGCGCCGCCATCTGGCCGTAGGCGGTCTTGCCGTACTGGGCAAACACGGTGCCGGCGTTCTCGCGCACCTTGTCCATGTCCCTGGCGGCCGCGGCTTCGCGCAGTGCATCGTAGACCACCGCCGCCTGCGTGGCCTGATTGGCCTGGTACCAGCCCCAGCCACGCCATCCGGCGATCGCCAGCGCCACCACCACCACCACGGTGAGGATGAAGTTGCCGTACTGTTTCCAGAACGCCTTCAGGTCCTCGAGTTGTTCCTGCTCTTCGAAGTTATAGGCCATTGTTCAACCGTTCCTGTTCCTCAATCCGCGAGCGCATCGACGACAAATCCGGCCATCTGGTCAATCGGGACGGAATGCTGGCGCGCACCCGAGCCATCGCCAGCGCCGCCACGCAGCCACTTGACCGACACTTCGCCACGCGCGAGTTCGTCGCTGCCGACGATGATCGCCAGCTGCGCTCCACTTGCATCGGCGCGCCGGAATTGTGCCTTGAAGCTGCCGCCACCGCAGTGCAGGATGACGTCGAGCCCCGCGTCACGCAGGCGTTCGGCCGCCTGCAAGGCCGCCTCCAGCGTTTCGTCGCCCTGGTGCACGACGTAGGCATCGCACTGCGCCGCCAGGGTCTCACCACCCTGCGCGCGCAGCAACTCCAGTACACGCTCGACACCCACCGCGAAGCCGCAGGCCGGCGCCGGCTTGCCGCCGAGCATTTCGATCAGGGGATCGTAGCGCCCGCCGCCACAGATCGTCAGCGGCGTGCCGGAGATGTCGGCCACCCATTCGAACACGGTGAGGTTGTAGTAGTCCAGGCCGCGCACCAGTCGCGGATTGACCCGGAACGGCAGGTTCTGCGATCGCAGCAGCGCCTGCAAGCCGGAAAAATGGGCTTGCGAGGCCGCACCCAGGAAGTCGATCAGCTTCGGGGCCTGCTCGACCAGTGGCTGCATTGCCGGATTCTTCGAGTCGAGGATGCGCAGCGGATTGCTGTGCAAGCGGCGCCGCGCGTCGGCATCGAGCAACTCGTGATGCGCCTCGAAGTACGCAACCAGGGCGGCACGGTGCGCCTGTCGCTCCTCGGCAGAACCCAGCGAGTTGATTTCCAGCCGCACGTCGACGAGATCGAGATCGTCCCAGAGGCGCTGGCAGAGGAGGATCACCTCCGCATCCGCGTCCGGGCCCGACAGGCCGAGCGCCTCGGCGCCAACCTGGTGAAACTGGCGGTAACGCCCCTTTTGCGGGCGCTCGTGGCGAAACATCGGGCCGGCATACCACAGCCGCTTGGGCCCGTCGTAGAGCAGGTTGTGCTCGATCACCGCGCGCACCACGCCGGCGGTGCTCTCGGGCCGCAGGCTGAGTTCCTCGCCGTTCAGTGCATCGGTGAAGGAGTACATCTCCTTCTCGACGATGTCGGTGACTGCGCCGATGCCGCGCACGAACAGGCGCGTGTGCTCGACGATCGGTGTGCGGATCTGCCGATAGCCGTAGGCACGCATCGCCCCGCCAACCGCCTCCTCGAAGCGGCGCCACAGCGGCTCGTCGACCGGCAGCACGTCGTTCATGCCGCGCACACCGGCAAGCTTCTCGGGCGGCACCTTGGGGGATCGGGTCGGTGATTCCATGTCGGGTTGGGCGCGGCCGCGATCGAGTCCGGCCAGCAATCTGTCAGGGCGTCCGGTCATCGAGCGCGGCCGTACCGTAGCGGCGCTTCACGTAGGCTTCGACGATCGCCTGGAACTCCCGCGCAATGAACTCGCCCTTGAGCGTGACGGTGCGCTCGCCGTCGACGAACACCGGCGCCACCGGCGTCTCGCCGGAGCCCGGCAGCGAAATGCCGATGTCGGCGTGGCGGCTTTCACCCGGACCGTTCACCACGCAGCCCATGACGGCTACCTGCAGCGACTCGACACCCGGATAACGGCCCTTCCAGGCCGGCATCTGTGCGCGCAGCCAGCCCTGGATGCTGGCGGCCAGTTCCTGGAAGAAGCTGCTGCTGGTACGCCCGCAACCCGGGCACGCCACCACCAGCGGGGTAAAGGCGCGCAGGCCCATGGTCTGGAGGATTTCCTGCGCCACCACGACCTCCCGGCAGCGGTCGCCGCCAGGCTCAGGGGTCAGCGACACGCGGATGGTGTCGCCGATGCCCTGCTGCAGCAGCACCGCCATCGCCGCGGTGGACGCGACGATCCCCTTGCTGCCCATGCCGGCCTCGGTGAGCCCGAGATGCAGCGGCCAGTCACAGCGCGCGCCCAGATCACGGTAGACGGCGATCAGGTCCTGGACATTGGAGACCTTGGCCGACAGGCAGATCGCGTCGCCAGGCAAGCCGAGTTGTACCGCATGACGCGCGCTTTCGATGGCGGAACTGACCAGCGCCTCGCGCATCACCGCCCTCGCCTCACGCGGCTGTGCACGCGCCGCGTTCTCGTCCATCGCACGCGCCAGCACGCTCTGGTCGAGGCTGCCCCAGTTCACGCCGATGCGCACCGGCTTGCCGTGGCGGCAGGCGATCGCGATCAACTGCGCGAAGTTGTCGTCGCGCTTGCGCCCGCTGCCGACGTTGCCCGGATTGATGCGGTACTTCGACAGGGCCTGTGCGCAATCGGGGAACTCGGCCAGCAGCTTGTGGCCGTTGTAGTGAAAGTCGCCCACCAGCGGTACGTCGACGCCGCTGCGATCGAGCCGCTCGCGAATTGCGGCAACGGCCGCGGCGGCCGCCGGGCTGTTGACAGTGATGCGAACCAGTTCGGAGCCGGCACGCGCCAGCGCCTGCACCTGCAACGCGGTGGCCGCCGCATCACTGGTATCGGTATTGGTCATCGACTGCACCACCACCGGCGCACCGCCGCCGATCGAGACGCTGCGCGAGCCCCAGGCAACGCGCATCGTGCGCGCAGCGCGCCGCGGCGCCGGCCCCACTGGCTCCGGCAGGCAGGGTGCGAGCAAACCGGGCAATCGTTCGGCGGAGTTCATTTGATCGTCAGGCGCGCCACGCCCTGGCGCGTCACGCGCACCAGGTCGACCGCCCTGCCATCGTGCTCGAGGCGCACCTGCGCAGCGTTTCCAAGTACCAGCGTGTAGGGGCGCTGGCCGTTCACTTCACGCGTGCTGCGGGCTGCCTGCGTGCCGTACAGCAGGATCTTGCCGCCGGCATCGCGAACGTCGACCCAGGAATCGCCTTCGAAGCGAAATTGCAGGCTGTCGGCAGGCGTTGCAGCACTGGAAGCATCCGGTGCCGCCGCGCTGTCGTCGGAGCCTGGCACCGACGCAGCAGCCCCGTCCGGCGCGACCTCACCCGCGCTGGCGCGTGCGATGACCGGCACAGCGAGAGTGGGGCCGCCGGTCGACGACACGCGCTCGGCGATGACCGTCCCGGTCGGGCCGGCCCCCGACGGCGCGGCGGCGGCAGGGGCGGCGACCGCGAGCGCCAGCGGCCCCTGCGAGTCCGGCGCGACCGAACTGTCCGCCGGCGCAGCGTCCGGAGCACCCGGCGCCTTTGGCGGCGTCACCGGGACTGACTCGACGTTGTGGCCCGGGCTGGAGACCGGCGGTCCACCTTCGAGCACGCGCGCCAGCTCGCCGCCGCGGCCAAAATACAGGGCGATTGCAATCACGCCCAGCACCGCCAGCAGGATCCAGGTCAGGCGGCTGCCGGAGCCGCCGCTGTCGAATCCGAGCGCACCGCGCTTGGGCAAGGCCGCATCCAGCGTGGACGAGGAGCGCAGCACCGGCGCCGCCACCTGGCTGGCCAGGGAGGCGAGCAGCGGCGCCACGTCGAGTTGAAGGGCCTTGCCATAGGCCCGGATCGCTCCGCGCACGAAAGCCCGGCCCGGCAGCGCATCCCAGCGAGCCTGCTCGATGGCCTCGATCTGCCTGGGCATCATGCCGAGCTTGGCGGCAACATCGGTGACCGACCAGCCGCGCGCCTCACGCGCCGCGATCAACTGCTCCGCGCTGCCGATCACCGCAGGCGCCATGGCGTCCCGGGATGGTGCCTGAGGTGCGTGATCGGCTGCGCGATCGTCGGGCGGCGTGGACATGGCGGAATCAGTCATTGAAGTTGCCCGCCTGCAGCAGGCCGGCCTCGCGCGAATCCGGAAACAAGCGCCGCAAGCGCATCGCCAGGCTAGCCTCACCGGCGTGCTTGCCGAGAGCACGTTCCACCTTCAGCGCCAGCCACAGTGCCGGCGCGGTCGGCTCGTAGGTGCTCAGCAGGCGCTGAGCATAGAAGTGGGCTCGCTCGGCATCGCCGCGCTTCAGGTACAACTGGCCGAGGTTCAGCATCGCGACGGCGTTGGAAGGATCGACCTGGAAAGCGCGCTGGAAATACTTTTCGGCTCCCGCCTCGTCGCCCAGGCGCAGGGAGCAGATCCCCGCATTGTGCAAGGGCTTGGCGGGCGTCCGGTACAGCGGGTCAGCCAGCGCACGGGTGAAATATTCCAGCGACTGCTTTTCGCGGCCGGTCTGGCACAGGAACCAGCCGTAGCTGTTGTTCAGGTCGGAATCGTTCGGACGCAGGCGCAGCCCGTGCTGGAAGCTGTCTTCGGCGCGCGCGCGCTCGCCCAGATCCATGTAGACCAGCCCCAGCATGCCGTAAGCCGCGGCATAGTTCGGATCGGCCTCCAGCGCCTGGCGCAATTCGTCCAGCGCCACGGTGAAGTTGCCCTGCTGGTAGTACTTCGAGGCGAGTTCGAGCCGGATACGTGCGCGACGCTGCACCTCGCTCTCCTCGCTCGACTCGGGGATGATCGAAGTCGCGTCGCGCGAGCCCGGCGCCGGCGGGTTGCCGGGCCCGGCGCAGCCGGCCAGTGCCACGCCGAAGGCGATTGCCCAGCCGACTCGCCCGTACCAGTGGCTCACCGCGCCTCCGCCAGTTGGGCACTGCGCGCCTGGCGCTGCGCCAGGCGGGTTCGATCGCGCACCTCGCCGGCCAGCTGACCGCAAGCAGCATCGATGTCATCGCCGCGCGTGCGACGCACCGTAGTGATGATGCCCGCGTCCGCGAGGATCTGCGCAAAGCGCCGGATCCGCTCGGCCGGCGAGCGCCGCAAGCCCGAATCGGGGAACGGGTTGAAGGGAATCAGGTTGAACTTGCATGGCACCGCGCGGACCCGTTCGACCAGCCGACGCGCCTGTGCATCGGCGTCGTTCACGCCATCGAGCATCACATACTCGAAGGTGATGAAGTCGCGTGGCGCGCGTTCGAGGTAGCGCTGGCACGCCGCCATCAACTCGTTCAGCGGGTACTTGCGGTTCAGCGGCACCAGTTGGTCGCGCAGTTCGTCGTCAGGCGCGTGCAGCGACACCGCCAGGGCCACCGGGCAGTCGTCGCGCAGCCGGTCGATCATCGGGACGACCCCGGACGTCGAGACGGTCACGCGGCGTCGCGACAGGCCGTAGGCATCGTCGTCGAGCAGGATGCGCAGCGCCGTGAGCGTGGCGGCATAGTTCTGCAGCGGCTCGCCCATGCCCATGAACACCACGTTGGTGATCGGGCGCTCGCCACGGGCGCGCCGGACCGGATCGCCGGCGCCGAGCGCGCGCTGCGCATGCCAGAGCTGGCCGACGATCTCGTGCGTCTCGAGGTTGCGCGCGAAGCCCTGCTTGCCGGTCGAGCAGAACAGGCAGTTCACCGCGCACCCGGCCTGCGTGGAGATGCACAGCGTGCCGCG
>CAZXLV010000059.1:0-557 GCA_964641405.1 uncultured Limnobacter sp.
CGTTCGGCCAGCGCCAGGTCTCGACGATCTTCACGCAGGCCAACCAGTACCGCGTGGTGCTCGAGGTCGCGCCGCAGTTCCAGGCCGACCCGGCCGCGATCGAGGCGATCCGCGTGGCCGGCAGCGCCGGCCAGCTCGTGCCGCTGTCGAGCGTCGCGCGCGTCCTCGAGCGCCCCGCCCCGCTGGTCATCAACCACCTTGGCCAGTTCCCCGCCGCGACGATCTCGTTCAACCTCGCGCCCGGTGCGTCGCTCGGCGAGGCGGTCGATGCGATACGCGCCGCCCAGCGCGAGCTCGGGCTGCCGGCCAGCATGCAGACCAGCTTCCAGGGTGCGGCGCTGGCCTTCCAGGCCTCGCTGGACAGCACGCTGCTGTTGATCCTGGCCGCGCTGGTCACGATGTACATCGTGCTGGGCGTGCTCTACGAGAGCTACATCCACCCGGTCACGATCCTCTCCACGCTGCCGTCGGCCGGCGTGGGTGCGCTGCTGGCGCTGATGCTGGCCGGCAGCGACCTGGGCATCGTCGCCGTGATCGGCATCGTGCTGCTGATCGGC
>CAZXLV010000059.1:567-13292 GCA_964641405.1 uncultured Limnobacter sp.
AACGCGATCATGATGATCGACTTCGCGCTCGACGCCGAGCGCAACGAGGGCAAGTCGCCGCGCCAGGCGATCCACCAGGCCTGCCTGCTGCGCTTCCGGCCGATCCTGATGACCACCCTGGCCGCGCTGCTCAGCGCGCTGCCCCTCATGCTGGGCAGCGGCGTGGGATCGGAGCTGCGCAATCCGCTCGGGGTGACCATGGTCGGCGGACTGCTGCTCAGCCAGGTGCTGACGCTGTTCACCACGCCGGTGATCTACCTGGTGTTCGAGCGCGCCTCGCGCTGGCTGGCGGCACGGCGATGAACTTCTCCGAGACCTTCATCCGCAGGCCGGTGGCGACCACGCTGCTCACGCTGGGCATCGTGCTGGCGGGGATCGCGGCGTTCCGGCTGCTGCCGGTGGCGCCGCTGCCGCAGATCGCCTTCCCGACCATCTCGGTATCGGCCTCGCTGCCCGGAGCCAGTCCGGAGGTGATGGCCGCCACGGTGGCCACGCCGCTCGAACGCTCGCTGGGCAAGATCGCGGGCGTCACCGAGATGACCTCCAACAGCTCACTCGGCCAGACCCGCGTGGTGCTGCAATTCGACCTCGACCGCAGCATCGAGTCGGCCGCCAACGACGTGCAGGCAGCGATCAACGCCGCGCGCGCCACGCTGCCCAGCAGCCTGGTGCGCAACCCGACCTACCGCAAGGTGAACCCGGCCGACGCGCCCATCATCATCCTCGCGCTCACCTCCGGCTCGATGACCCAGGGCCAGCTCTACGACGTCGCCTCCACCGTGCTGGCTCAGAAGCTCTCGCAGGTGTCGGGGGTGGGCCAGGTCACCGTGGGCGGCAGTTCGCTGCCGGCGGTGCGCGTGGAGGTCAACCCGCTGCAACTCGACCGCTACGGCATCGGGCTCGAAGCCGTGCGCCTGGCGATCGCCGGATCCAACGCCAACCGCCCCAAGGGCTCGGTCTCCGACGCGACGCGCCACTGGCTGGTCGGCGCCAACGACCAGTCGCGCGCGGTCGCCGACTACGCCCCGCTCATCGTGAGCTACCGCAACGGTGCCGCGGTGCGACTCTCGGACGTGGCCACGGTGCGCGAGTCGGTCGAGGACGAGCGCAACGCCGGTTCGGCCAACGGCAAGCCATCGGTGCTGCTCATCGTCAACCGCGAGCCCTCGGCCAACATCATCGAGACGGTCGACCGGATCCGCGCGCTGGTGCCGCAGTTGCGCGCCTCGGTGCCGGCCGCGGTCGACCTCGACATCGTGATGGATCGCACTCCGACCATCCGCGCCTCGCTGCGCGCGGTCGAGGAGACGCTGCTCATCTCGGTGGCGCTGGTGGTGCTGGTGGTGTTCCTGTTCCTGCGCAGCGCCAGCGCCACGCTGATTCCGGCAGTCGCCGTGCCGACCTCGCTGGTGGGTACCTTCGGCGTCATGTACCTGGCCGGCTTCAGCCTGGACAACCTGTCGCTGATGGCACTCACCATCGCCACCGGCTTCGTCGTCGACGACGCCATCGTGGTGCTGGAGAACATCGCGCGCCGACGCGAGGCGGGCGAAGCGGCCTTCGCAGCGGCCATCGCCGGGGCGCGCGAAGTGGGATTCACCGTGGTCGCGATCAGCCTGTCGCTGATCGCGGTGTTCATCCCCATCCTCGCCATGGGCGGCATCGTCGGGCGGCTGTTTCGCGAGTTCGCCGTCGTGCTCTCGGTGGCGATCCTGATCTCGCTGGCGATCTCGCTCACCACCACGCCGATGCTGTGCGCGCGCTTCCTGGGCGCAGCGCGCGGTCCCGGCGCCGGGGCCGCGGGTAGCGAGCGCCCACGCGTCGGCGCGCGCTTCTTCGCAGGCATCGTCGACGGCTACTCGCGCAGCGTCGGCTGGGCACTCGACCACCGCTGGCTGATGCTGGCCATCCTCGCGGCCACCGTGGCGCTGAACGTCTGGCTCTACGCCATCGTCCCCAAGGGTTTCTTTCCGCAGCAGGACACCGGTCGCATCTACGGTTCGATCCGCGCCGACCAGAGCATCTCGTTCCAGGCGATGCGCCCCAAGCTCGACGCCTTCATCGACATCGTGCGCCGCGACCCGGCCGTGGCCACCGTCACCGGCTACACCGGCGGCGCGCGCGTCAACAGCGGCCAGATGTTCATCTCGCTCAAGCCGCTCGGCGAACGCAGCGACCCGGCCGAGCGCGTCATCGCCCGCCTGCGCGCGGCCACCGCACGCGTGCCCGGAGCGAGCCTGTTCATGGTGCCGGTGCAGGAGATCCGCGTCGGCGGGCGCGGCAGCAGCTCGCAATACCAGTTCACCCTGCAAAGCGACGACCTGCAGGAACTGCGCACCTGGGAGCCGCGCGTGCGCGCGGCCATGAGCCGGCTGCCGCAACTGGTCGACATCGACACCGACGTCGAGGACAAGGGCCGCCAGGTCACGCTGGCCATCGACCGCGATGCCGCCAGCCGACTCGGGATCACGGCACGCCAGGTCACCGGCTTGCTCAGCGACGCCTACAGCCAGCGGCAGGTGTCCACCATCTACGCGCCGCTCAACCAGTACCACGTGGTGCTCGAAGTGGCGCGCGAGTTCCGCGACGGCCCCGAAGACCTGCGCGGTTTCCACGTCCCCAACGCCGCCGGCGAGGCCGTGCCCTTGTCGGCCTTTGCCGCCTGGACGCCCACCTCGACCCCGCTGGGGGTGAGCCACCAGGGCACCTTCGCCGCCGACACCATCTCGTTCAACCTCGCCGACGGTGTCTCGCTCTCCCAGGCCAGCGACGCCATCGAGGACGCCGTGGCGCGCATCGGCGCGCCCTCCACGCTGCTGCACAGCTTCGAGGGCACCGCCGGGGCGTTCCAGAAGTCGCTCGCCACCCAGCCCCTGCTGATCCTCACGGCGCTGGTGGCGGTCTACCTGGTGCTGGGCGTCCTCTACGAAAGCCTGGTGCACCCGCTCACCATCCTCTCGACGCTGCCCTCGGCCGGCATCGGCGCACTGCTGGCCCTGATGGCCAGCGGCACCGAGTTCAGCATCATCGCGCTGATCGGCGTGCTGCTGCTCATCGGCATCGTGAAGAAGAACGCCATCATCATGATCGACTTCGCGCTGGCCGCCGAGCGCGGGCAGGGCCTCTCGCCGCGCGAGGCGATCCACCGCGCCTGCCGGCTGCGCTTTCGTCCGATCATGATGACCACGATGGCCGCCATGCTCGGCGCAGTACCGCTCGCCATCGGCGTCGGCGATGGCGCCGAGTTGCGCCGCCCGCTGGGCATCGCGATCGTCGGCGGACTGGCGGTGAGCCAGTTGCTCACCCTCTACACCACGCCGGTGGTCTACCTGGCGCTCGATCGCCTGCGCCTGCGCCTGCGCCGCCGCCCGCGCACACCACCCGCCGTCCCGGGCCCGCACGCCCCGCACACCGAATGAACCGTCCCGCCTGCCGCCCCGCCATCCTGCCGCTGGCACTCGTCCTGACGCTGGCGCTCGCCCTGTCGGCCTGCGCCGGCGCACCGGAGTACGCGCGCCCCCCGATCGCAGTCGCCGCGGCGTACAAGGAAGCCCCGCCGCCGATGGGCAACTCCGGGCTGGCCGACAACCCCGGGCCGACGGGCGCCACGGGACAGGCGGGCGGCATGTGGCAGCCGGCGCAACCCGCCGAACCGCAGCATGGCATGTGGTGGCGCCTGTTCGACGATCGCGTGCTCGATGCCCTGGTCGCCGACGCCGACCTCGCCAACCAGGACCTGCGCGTCGCCGAAGCCCAGTTGCGCCAGGCCCGGGCAGCCACCACCGCGGCACGTGCCGGCCTCTACCCGAGCGTCGCGGGCAGCGCGTCGGTCAGCCGCGAAGGCGCCGGCGGCGCCGCGACCGGCAACAGCTACAGCCTCGGCGCCTCCGCCGCCTGGGAGGTCGACCTGTGGGGCCGGGTGCGCAGCGGCATCGCCGCGGCCGACGCGCTTGCCGCAGCCAGCGCCGCCGATCTGGCCGCGGCGCGCCTTTCGATCCACGCCCAGCTCGCCCAGAGCTACTTCCAGCTGCGCGTGGCCGAGGCCCAGGGCCGGCTTCTCGACGAGACCGCCGCCTCCTACCAACGCTCGCTGCAACTCACCCGCGACCGGCTCGCCGCGGGCGTGGCCACGCGCGCCGACGTCGCCCAGGCCGAGGCCCAGCTGAAGGTCGCGCAGGCGCAGCGGCTCGACCTCGGCATTGCGCGCGCGCAACTCGAACACGCGCTGGCCGTGCTCACCGGACGCGCGCCCGCCGACCTCACGCTGGCCGCCGGCCCCCTCGTGGAAGCGATTCCCGCCGTGCCCGCCGGAGTGCCCTCGCGCCTGCTGGAACGGCGCCCCGACAGTGCCGGCGCCGAGCGCCGCGTGGCCGCCGCCAACGCCCAGATCGGCGTGGCGCGCGCCGCGTACTACCCTGCCCTCACCCTGTCGGCCGACGGGGGCTTTCGCGCCACGCGGCTGGGCGACTGGCTGACCCTGCCCAGCCGGGTGTGGTCGCTCGGCCCGGCGCTGGCCGGCATGATCTTCGACGGCGGCGCACGGGCCGCGGCAAACGAGCAGGCGCTGGCCGCCTACGACGCGACGGTGGCCACCTACCGGCAGACCGTGCTCGGGGCGTTCCAGGACGTCGAAGACAACCTGGCGGCGCTGCGCATCCTCGTCGACGAAGAGCAGCGCCAGCGCGAAGCACTGGCCGCCGCCCGCCTCTCGCTCGACATCGTCACGCGCCAGTACAAGGCCGGCACCGTCTCCTACCTGAGCGTGATCCAGGTGCAGACCACCGCCCTGCAGAGCGAGCAGGCGGTGCTCGCCCTGCGTGGGCGCCGGCTTGCCGCCACCGTGGCGCTGGCCAAGGCACTCGGCGGCAGCTGGTAGGGGCGGGCGCGCATGTGCTCATGCGCGACACGCATACGGCGTGCCGCGCGCACGATGCAGTGAGACAATCACGAGTTCTGCCCCCGGAGCTCCCATGCACATCGAAACCATCGCCGTCCACGCCGGCTACACGCCCGAGCCGACCACCCGGTCGGTGGCGGTGCCGATCTACCAGACCGTCGCCTATGCCTTCGACAACGCGCAGCACGGCGCCGACCTGTTCGACCTGAAGGTCGCCGGCAACATCTACACGCGGATCATGAATCCGACCCAGGACGTGCTGGAAAAGCGCCTGGCCGAACTCGAAGGAGGCGTCGCCGCGCTGGCACTCGCCTCGGGCATGGCGGCGGTCAGCTACTCGATCCAGACCATCGCCGAGGCGGGTGACAACATCGTCTCGGCCGCTACGCTCTACGGCGGCACCTACAACCTGTTTGCGCATACCTTCCCGCAGCAGGGGCTCGAAGTGCGCTTTGCCGACGCCAGCAATCCGGCCAGCTTCGCGCCGCTCATCGACGCCAAGACCAAGGCGATCTTCTGCGAATCGATCGGCAATCCGCTGGGCAACGTCACCGACGTGCGGGCGCTGGCCGACATCGCGCACGCGCACGGCATCCCGCTGATCGTCGACAACACCGTGCCCAGCCCGTACCTGTTCCGCCCCTTCGAGCACGGTGCCGACATCGTGGTGCACGCGGTGACCAAGTACCTCGCCGGACACGGCAACAGCATCGCCGGAGCCATCATCGACAGCGGCAAGTTCCCCTGGGCCGAGCACAAGGCCCGCTTCAGGCGCCTGAACGAACCCGATGTCAGCTATCACGGCGTGGTCTACACCGAGGCGCTCGGGCCCGCCGCCTACATCGGGCGCGCGCGCGTGGTGCCGCTACGCAACATGGGTGCGGCCATCTCGCCGATGAACGCCTTCCTGGTCCTGCAGGGCATCCAGACGCTCGCCCTGCGCATGGATCGCACCTGCGAGAACTCGCTGGCCATCGCCAGGCACCTGCACAAGCATCCGAAAGTGGGCTGGGTGAAGTACGCCGGCCTGCCCGAGCACCCGGACCATGCCCTGGTGAAGAAATACATGGGCGGGCGCGCCTCCGGCATCCTTTCGTTCGGACTGAAGTCGGGTGGACGCGAAGCGGGCGCGCGCTTCCTGGATGCGCTGCAGTTGTTCCTGCGCCTGGTCAACATCGGCGACACCAAGTCGCTCGCCACGCACCCGGCCTCCACCACGCACCGGCAACTCAGTGCCGACGAGATGAAGAAGGCGGGCGTCAGCGATGACATGGTCCGTTTGTCGATCGGCATCGAGCACATCGACGACCTGATCGCCGATCTCGACCAGGCGCTGGCTGCGGCGTAGCGCAAGCCCGGGCATGTCGCAAGCCGTCGCCATCTCGATCGGTTGCGTGTTCGTGGGCGCGCTGTGCGTCATCGGCGCCATCAACCAGGTGCGTACCGGCGAAACCTGGGGCGCCACCGGCAAGGGGCGGGTGTACCGCGCCAGCGAACCTGGCTATTTCTGGTACATGTTCGCCGCGCGCATCGTGCTGGGTCCGATCGCCCTGGCCGGCGGCCTGCTGGCGCTGCAACACCTCTGAGGCACGCCCCGACAGCCTCCTCAGCGCTCGGAGTACTTGCGGCTCGAACCGCGCGCCAACTCGACCGGATACCTTTGCGCGTTGAGCGCCATCTTGCGCCGGGCCTCGGCGGCCAGGTCGACTCCCAGCCGGTCGGCCAGGCGCACCAGGTAAAGCAGCACGTCGGCCATCTCCTGGCTTACCTGCGCCAGCTTGTCCGGCGCCAGCCGATTCGATTCCGCCTCACCCATCCACTGGAAGTGCTCCAGCAGTTCGGCCGCCTCCACGCTGAGTGCCATGGCCAGGTTCTTCGGAGCGTGGAACTGGTTCCAGTCGCGCTCGTCGGCGAAGCGGCGCAGCGCCTGCGCAAGCTCCTGCAGGGAGTCGGTGCCGGCGGCGGGGGAGGGCTCGGACATCAGGGTCGATTCAAGGCGCGTAGAGGAGCGGTGCGCCTGCATGATAGCCCGGCGCATGGCCAACACCGCGTCACGGCATGCCGCAAGACCTCTACGCGCATGTCAGCTTTCCCCTGCACGCGCAACGATGTGCTAGCGTCGCCTGAGAAGCTGATCGGCGCGCCTGGCCGCGGCGGGCCAGGCAAGAAGCACGAAAACGGAGGAGTCGACATGTACAACATGCTGCGTTCGTGGTCGCTTGCGGCTGTCGCGACATCGGTCCTTGCGGTGAGCACCGCATTGGCGCTGGTGCCCGTGACGGCCCAGGCCCAGCCGAAGCCGATCCGCTTCGGCGCGATCTACATCCTTTCCGGCAGCGCGGCCACCTACGGCGAATTCGCCCGGCAGGGCATCGAGATCGCGACCGACGAGATCAACAAGAGCGGCGGCATTCTCGGGCGGCAGGTGGCGGTATCGATGGAAGACGGACAGGGCAAGGTCGATGTCGCCATCCAGGCGGCGCGCAAGCTGGTGTTCCAGGGTGGCGCCGACGCCCTGATGGGAATCGACAGTTCCGGCGTGGCCAACGGCCTCACGCCGATCGTCCCCGAACTGCGCAAGCCCTTCGTGATCACGCACGCGGCGTCGCCCGATGTCACCGGCAAGCTGTGCAATGCGTACACCTTCCGCAACAGCGTCAACGTCAACCAGCACATGTCGGCGGCCGCGCAGATCGCCGCCGCCAGCGGCGCCAGGCGCTGGACCACGATCGGCCCCGACTACGCCTTCGGCCATCAATCGTGGGAGTATTTCCAGAAGTACCTGAAGGCGCGCAAGCCCGACATGCAGTTCATGAGCGAGACGGCCTTCCCCCGTTTCGGCGCCGAAGACTTCGTGCCCTTCATCAACAGCGTCATGCAGAGCAAGCCCGAAGGCGTGTTGATCTCGCTGTGGGGCGGCGACCTGGTGAACTTCGTCCGCCAGGCCAGGAGCCTGGGCTTCTTCGACCAGAACTACCAGATCCTGCTCACGCTGGGTGCGGCCACCGAGGTTCTCACCGCGCTGGGCGAGCAGATGCCGCAGGGCGTCTGGGCCGGCACCCGCTATTGGTTCGCCGCCCACGACAACCCGATCAACAACTCCTTCGTGCAGAAGTACTTCGAACGCTACAAGGTCCCGCCGAGCTATAACGCGGGCAACGCCTACGCGGCGGTCTACCTGTACAAGGCGGCCATCGAGAAGGCCGGCAGCGTCGACGGCGAGGCGGTCGCCAAGGCCCTGTCGGGCATTTCGTTCGACGCACCGAATGGCCGCATCACCATCCGCGCCGGCGACCACCAGGCGATCGTCGGCCCGACCTGGGGCAAGCTCGGCGCCTTCAGCCCGAAATACAAGATCCGCATGCTGGAGTCCAGTCGCACCTTCACCGGTGAGGAAGTGACACCGTCGGTCGCAGACACCGGCTGCAAGCTCTGAACAGGCGGGAATCAATCGACTGCGCGGCAGCGCGGGCGCACTTCGATGCAGGGACTGCTCGCCGCGCTGCTGAACAGCCTCGAGATCGGACTGCTGCTGTTCGTCATCGCGGTCGGGCTGAACATCGTGTTCGGCGTGCTGAACGTGATCAACTTCGCGCACGGCAGCCTGTACATGGTGGGGGCCTACCTGAGCTATGCACTGGCCACGCACAGCGGCCTGTCGTTCTGGTCGGCGCTGGCGCTGGCGCCGCTGGGCGTTGCGCTGCTCGCGGTGGTCATCGAGCGCATGGTGCTGCGGCACGTGTACGGTCGTGACCTCTCGGACAGCCTGCTGATCACCTTCGCGCTGCTGCTGGTGCTCGACGACGCAGTGCGCATCATCTGGGGCGCGGGCATCCACGTCGTGGATCCGCCGTCGAGCCTGGGCGCCACCCTTCAGTTGCTGGGCGTCACCTATCCGGCCTACAGCCTGTTCGTGATGGCCGCCGCGCTGGTGGCGATGGCCGGCATGTGGCTGTTCTTCGTGCGCACGCGTGCCGGTCGCATCGTGCGCGCGGCCGCCATCGATCGCCCGATGGCCGAGACGATCGGCATCAACGTGCCGCGCGTCATCACCGGTGTCTTTGCCCTCGGTGCCTGGATGGCCGGCCTGGCGGGCGTGATCGCAGCGCCGATGCGCGCGATCTCACCCGGCATGGGCGATCGGATCATCATCGATTCATTCATCGTGGTGGTGATCGGTGGCCTGGGCAGCTTCCCGGGCACCTTGCTGGGCGCGCTGATCCTGGGCGCAATCTACGGTTTCGGCGGCCGCTACCTGCAGCAGATCAACCTGGTGCTGCCCTACCTCGGCATGGCACTGGTGCTGCTGCTGCGTCCGCGCGGGCTGATGGGACGACGCGCCTCATGAGCATCGGCAAGGGCATCGCACTGGCGCTGCTCGTGCTCCTGCTGGGCGCGCTCTACGCCCTGCCCGGCTACGCGCCGTACTTCTTCCTGTTCGTGGCCACCCGCATCCTGCTGCTGGGGCTGTTCGCGGCGAGCTTCAATCTCATCTTCGGCTACACCGGCATGCTGTCGTTCGGCCACGCCGCCTTTTTCGGTGCCGGGGCGTATGCCTCGGCGCTGATCCTGCTGCACCTGGGCTGGCCGCTGGTCGCCGTGCTGTGCGTGGCGATGCTCGTGTCGGCCCTGCTCGCCTGGTTGATCGGCTACTTCTGCGTGCGGCTCGATGAAGTGTATTTCGCCATGCTCACGCTCGCGTTCGGCATGATGGCCTTTGCAGTGGTCCATCAATGGCGCAGCCTGACCAACGGAAGCGACGGCATCGCCGGCTTCCCGCTCGGGCGTTTCGGCCTCGGCCTGGACTTGCAACTCGCCGATCCGGCGGTCTACTACCGGGTGGTGCTGGTCATCGTGACGCTGGCGGCGCTGGTGCTGTACCGGATCACCCGGTCACCGTTCGGGCTGTTGCTCGGAGCGATCCGGCAAAACGGCGAACGGGTTGCCTTCTGCGGCATCGACGTGCTGCGCCATCGGCTGATCGCCTTCATCATCGCCGGCGCCTTTGCCGGCCTGGCCGGGGCGCTGATTGCACCGTTCAACCGGGTGGCCAATCCCGACATGGTGCACTGGACCCAATCGGCCGAGCCGGTGCTGATGAGCATTCTCGGCGGCGCCGGTCACTTCCTCGGCCCCTTCGTCGGCGCGGCGATCTTCGTGCTGCTCGAAACCTGGATCACCACCTATACCGAGCACTGGATGCTGGTCCTGGGCACCGTGCTGGCGGTGATGGTGATCTTCCTGAGGCGCGGCATCTTCGGCACGATCGCCGATCGCATCGCGAGGCCGCGGTGAGCACGCCGGTGCTGTCGGTGCGCAAGCTCGTCAAGCGCTTCGGCGGGGTCGCCGCAGTCGACGACTTGAGCCTGGACGTGCAGGCGCGCGAAACCGTCGCCCTGATCGGGCCGAACGGCGCCGGCAAGACCACTTTCTACAACCTGCTGTCGGGTCGCATGCGACCGACGCATGGAACCATCCTGTTCGAAGGGCGCGATGTCACCGGCCTGCCGCCGCACCGGATCAGCCGGCTGGGCATCTCGCGCTCCTTCCAGATCACCAACATCTTTCCCGACCTGTCGGCGCGGCAGAACATCGAAGTGGCGCTCACCGCGCTGCACGGCAAGTCGTTCCGGCTGTTCACCCTCGCTTCGCGCGACCGCATCCTGCGCCGGGAAGCGCTCGCGCTGCTCGAACGACTCGGCCTGCAGGCCCTCGCCGAAAGGCGCGCGGGCGAACTCAGCTACGGCGACCAGCGCCTGCTCGAGATCGCCATCGTGCTCGCGACCCGTCCGCGCCTGGTGCTGCTCGACGAGCCCACCGCCGGCATGACGCCGCAGGAGACGCACGCGGTCATGCACCTGGTGCGCGAACTGGCCACCTCGACCGAGCACACCTTCATGATCACCGAACACGACATGGAAGTGGTGTTCGGCCTGGCCGACCGCATCGTGGTCATGAATCATGGCCGCGTGCTGGCGCACGGCACGCCCGACGAGATTCGCAGCAGCAAGGTGGTGCGCGAAGCCTACCTGGGTGAACCGGAGGCGTGATGCTCGCGCTCGACGATATCCATACCTACTATGGCGAGAGCCACGCCCTGCAGGGCGTGAGCCTGCGCGTCGAGGCCGGCGAAGTGGTCTGCCTGCTGGGCCGCAACGGCGCCGGCAAGAGCACGACGCTCAAGAGCATCATGGGCCTGACCCCGCCGCGCGCGGGCCGGGTGCGCTTCGAGGGTGAGGAGATCCAGCGGCGCGCGGCGCACTGGATTGCGCGGCGCGGTGTGGCCCTGGTTCCCGAAGACCGGCGCATCTTCGCCGGACTGAGCGTGGCCGAGAACCTGGACGTGGCGACCCCACGGCACCTCGATCGCAAGCGTCGCTGGCCGATCGAGCGCCTGTTCGACGAGTTTCCGATGCTGGCCGAAGTGCGCGACCAGGACGGCGCCACGCTGTCGGGCGGCCAGCAACAGATGCTCGCCATCGCACGTGCGCTCGCCGGCGAACCGAAGCTGCTGCTGCTGGACGAACCCAATGAAGGGCTCGCACCGGTGATCGTGCAGCAGATCGGGGCGCTGATCGATCGTCTTGCCGAAACCACCACGATCCTGTTCACCGACCAGCGCGTGCGCTTCGCCCTGCGACACGCCCAGCGCGCCTATATCCTGCAGAAGGGCCGGGTCGTCTACGAAGGCAGCACCGAAAGCGTCGACAGCGACCCGCAGGTGCAGAGCTACCTGGCGGTGGCGTAGTCCGGGCGTTGATCAGCGCTGCCCGGCGGCTTGCTGGAGCCGAAACCCCAGCTGCCCGAGTTGCTCACGCACCGAGGGATCCGCAAGCAGTCGGCAGAAGGTGCGCACGGCCGGGCGCTCCAGCCTGGCCCTGGGCACGATGAAGTCGTAGTGCTCTTCCTGCAGGGGGATGAAGCCCAGCTCGTACTGGCGCGCAACGGTGTCGATGGCCAGCCCCCAGTCGGCTCGCCCCTGGCGCACGGCGGCGGCCACCGCGTTGTGCGATTTCGTCTGGACGCCATAGCCCGGTGGCCGGCGTGCGCCGAGCAGCTTGTCGATCAGGATGCGGGTGCCGCTGCCGGCGTTGCGGTTGACCATGGCACATTCTTCGTCGGCAAGCGCCGCGTCGATGGCGGCCGCAACACTCTTGCCGGTGAAGCGCGCGTCACCCTCGCGAAAGACGATGCCCTGCATGCGCCGATAGCCCGGCACCAGCGCCAGCGCATCGGTGAGCAGCGGCCGGTTGTATTCGCCGCTGTCGGGGTCCATGAGGTGCACGCTGGCGATGTCGCACTCGCCGCGCATGGCCGCCTTCAGGCCCCCCATGCTGCCTACGTAGAGCACCTTGGTGCGCAGCCCCAAGTGGATCAGGCGGCTCACCAGCGCGTCGAGCCCGACGCAATGGCTGCCGATGATGACCAGGTCGGCGGGCTCCAGGCGCTGCGCCAGCAGTTGCACCGACACCTCGGCGCCGGCCTCCAGGATCTCGGTGTGCTGGTCGACGGTAATGAAGCCATCGGCGCCACTGAAGGTGGTGACCGAGCCCGAACCCTTGCCCATCGGGTAGGCGCTCAGCCTGCCGTCGTCCTGCACCAGGCCGACCAGCAGGTACTCGGTGCGCCCGCGCTCCGAGTTCACCCGCATCGGCAGCGTGGCCGCGACGGCCTGCCGTCGCTCGGGCGGCAGGCCGGCAAAGGCCCGGATCACCGGTGCCACGAACTCATGGAAGGTGAAGATGGCCGAGGTGGGAAACCCGGGCAGGATCACCACCGGCTTGCCGTGGCTCACCGCCAGGCAGATCGGCTTGCCGGGCTTGAGCGC
>CAZXLV010000060.1:0-13152 GCA_964641405.1 uncultured Limnobacter sp.
CCCGCGAGGGCCGCCACGCCGACCATGCCGGCGCCGTGCAGGGTCATCAGCTGGTAGAACCAGGTCGGGCCCATGGCGATGAACTCGGCCTGCTCCATGCGCATCAGCAGGCCGAACACCATCATCAGCAGCAGCGTGAGAACCGCCACGGAAATGCAGGCCAGGACGATGCCGCGCGCGCCCCGGTCGATCGTCGGTACGTAGGTGTAAGTAGCCACGCTCGCTCCTCAGGGTTTGACGACCTGGATTTCGGTGATCATGGCGTGATGCACCAGGCCGCAATACTCCATGCACAGGATGCGGTAGGTACCCGCGCTGTCGAAGGTGTGACGCAGGGTATTGGTGTAGCCGGGCATGGCCTGCGTCTGCGCGACCAGGTGCAGGTCGGTGTCGTAGATGCCGAAGCCGTGGTTGACGTCGGCGCTGGTGACGCGGAACTCGACCGGCTGGCCGAGCGCTATTTCGGTGCGGCTGATCTCCCAGCGCCACTGGTGGCCCACCACATCGATCACCTGGGCATTGCCCGCCGCCTCGGCGCGGGTCGGGCCGTACGGAAGGTTCGCCAGGGTCAGGAGCATGGCCGGGCCGAGCGTGCACACCAGTACCCAGAAGAACACCGTGCGCACCCGATAGGCGCGCTTTTGCAGCGGCGTGTAGTCGGCTTGGCGCACGTGCGACTGCGAGTACACGAAGATGAACACCGCAGCCAGCAGTCCCATCAGCGTGAGCGAGATCAGCCAGACCTTGTCCTGAATCATCGAGGTGCTCCGGTGAAACGCGTGGCGGCGCGTTGCGCGACATCATAAACGCGTCGTTGCGGCATTCAAAGCACCACTTTTGCCGCCTTCACCGCATCGAGTCCCTCCTCGCCAGCTTGCTCGACACGCCGCGCGAGTACCTCAGGCAGCCGCCCGGACCGCCGCGGGCCGCACGTTCTGGTTGACCCGGAACAGGTTGCCGGGGTCGTACTTCGCCTTCACCGCGGCCAGTCGCGCGTAGTTGTCACGATAGGTGGTCTGCACGCGCTCCTGCCCCTCATCCATCATGAAGTTCACGTAGGCACCGCCGGCCGAGTAGGGGTGCAGCGCCTCCTGGTAGCGCCTGGTCCACCCGGTGATCTTCTCGCGGTTGGCCGGATCGGGGTCGACGCCGACGATCACCGAGGCCCAGCGTGTCTCGCGATAGCTGAACGCCGTCGCGCTGCGCCCGACGCGATGCACGGCCCCGTCGACCGGGTACAGGTGCATGCTCGACTGCGGGGTGGGCATCTGCGCGGCGTACTGCTCGTGCAGGGCGATGGCCGCGTCGCTCAGTTCGTCGACGAAGTCGGCCCGCCAGTACCACTGGTGGCCAGGCGGATAGATCTTGTCGAAGGCCGCCTGCAGGAAGGGGAATGGCATCGCGTGCACGCCGTGCAGGGCCGGCGGGCCGAAGGCCGCGATCGGTTCGAACACCGCGGCGGCACGCTCGGGCGGGCCGACGTAGCACCACACCACCGCGCACATCTTCTTGCGCCACAGCGCTTCCGGGAAGGGAGGACCGGGCGGCACGGTGAGGAAGGCGAACCAGCCGTTGAGGTCCTCGGGTGCGGCGGCGATGAAGTCGCGGTACCAGCGCATCACCCTGGCCGCGTCGGCCAGGTGCCACAAGGTGGGGCCGCCGATGATGTCCTTGACCGGATGCAGGCGGAACACGAACGAGGTGACGACGCCGAAGTTGCCGCCGCCGCCGCGCAGTGCCCAGAACAGTTCGCCGTGCTCCGTTTCGCTGGCAGTCACCAGGCTGCCGTCGGCGAGCACCACGTCGGCTTCGATCAGGTTGTCGATGCTCAGGCCGTATTTGCGCGAGAGGTTGCCGACGCCGCCGCCCAAGGTCAGCCCGCCGACGCCGGTGGTCGAAATGATGCCGCTCGGCGTGGCCAGGCCGAAGGCGTGCGTGGCGTGATCGACTTCGCTCCAGGTGCAGCCGCCCGCTACCCGGGCGGTGCGTGCGGCCGGATCGACGCGCACGCCGCGCAGCGAGGACAGGTCGATCACCAGGCCGTCGTCGCACACGCCGAGGCCGGCGCCGTTATGCCCGCCGCCGCGGACCGCCAGCAGCAGGCCGTTGTCGCGCGCGTAGCCAATCGAGGTGATCACGTCGGCGACATCGGCGCAGCGAGCGATCAGGCGTGGACGGCGATCGATCATCGCGTTGTAGACCTTGCGCGCATCGTCGTAGCCGGCATCGTCCGGGCCCAGCAGCGCACCGCGCAGGTTCGCCTGGAAGCGATCGACCGGAGATTCATTCGGCATGGTGGACTCCTCGGTACGGATGAAGCATCCTGGATGGATGTCGACAAACGTAAGTCGGCGTTCAGCCGTCGAACGTGACAGCCGATGCAGCGCTCACTGCAGTGCGGGACGGCTGGCCTCGAGACAGGCACGCAGGCTGCGCCGTGCGCGATGCAGCAGGGTGCGGCAGTTCTCGGGCGAGATGGCGAGCCGCTCGCAGACCTGCGCCGTGTCGACACCCAGGCACTCGCGCAGCATGAACACCTGCGCGGCGAGTTGCGGCAGATGCGCCATGCACTGGTCGATCGCCTTGACGAGTTCGCTGCGCTCGAAGGCGCGCTCGGGTTCGGAACCGCAGGCGAGGCATCGCCCCGGATGCCTGCACTGCGCACACGGGGCGTGCGCCGGTTGGCTGCGCTGCGCATCGTCGTCGTCGTCGTCGACGAGGCTGCTTGCGAGCCGGTTCCGCACGTTACGGTGCCAGTCAGCCGCCTTGTGCCTGAGGATCCCGGTGGCCCAGCTCGAAAGCGCCGCCTCGCCGCGCCATGGCGCCCGTAGCTCGATGACGGCGAGCAGGGTGTCCTGGACCAGGTCTTCGGCGGCTGCGCGATCGCTCAGCAGCACGCGCGCGTGGCGCACCAGGCGCGGCCGTAGCGCCGCGAGTTGGTTGTCAAGGGGGGTCATGGCGGGAGCCTGAAAAGTCGAAGCATGGCCACTGTGGGCGCGAACGCGCGCCCTGCCATCCACAGCACGGATCATTTTTCGCCGCGCCTGTCGGCGCCTCCAATAGTCAGGTCTGACTATTCCCGCCTGGGTGCGGACGGAGTAGAAGAAAGTGCGGGATCGATCAGGGAGAAAAACGATGGCCTTGTTCCTCATCGAGCGCCAGTTCGCCGAGCAACTCGAGATGACGGCCGAAGTGGCTGCGGCGATCAAGCTCGTCAACGATGGAGTCGGCGTGAACTGGCTGTTCTCGTTCCTGAGCGCCGATCGCAAGAAGACCTACTGCCTTTACGAAGGGCCCAGCGTCGAGGCGATCCGCGAAGCGGCACGCCGCAGCAACCTGCCGGCGGACGTGGTGATCGAAGTCAGCGAGTTGCAGCCCGACGCGCTGGTCTGAAGGCACGCGGCTGGCCTTGCCCGAAACGAGCCGGAAGTGACGGCGGACGGCGCAGATGCGGGCGCCTCAGCCGTGCGGCAGGTGGCGTAGCGCGAACGCCGCTGCCTCGGTACGGTTGGCGGTGTGTGTCTTGGTGAGGATGCTGCGCACGTGGTTGGCCACCGTGTTCGGGCTCACGAACAGTTGCTGCGCGATCGCGCGGTTGCCCTTGCCGGTTGCCACCAGGCGCAGGACCTCCAGTTCGCGCACGCTCAGTCCGGCCGGGCGTGGCTCACTGCCGGCCTCTCGCCCGATGCTGGCACGCAGTGTGGCGGCACGCTCGCCGAGCGCCGGCATGCCCAGGGCCCGGCTCGATGCGATGGCCTCGTCGAGCAGGCTGACCGCATGCGCGGCATCGCCGGGCTCGCGGCGCATCAGCAGCATGGCCGCGTAGTGGTGCTGGGTGTGCGCCAGCCACGGCCATCCTTCCTGGCGTGCGTTGGCGGATAGTGCCGCTTCGAAGTGGCCTTGCGCCTGGGTCCAGCGTCCGGTCGTCGCGGCCAGCATGCCGAGGAAACGCGCCGCAGCACCGAAGCAGACCACGTTGGGAGGTGAAACGACGTTGCGGCCATCGCAGGGTCGCAGGAACTCGTACAGTTGCCCGGCGCGCTGCGCATCATGCAGCAGGGTGCAGACCTCGGCCAGGTAGGCCATCGAGGTCACCCACAGGGCGTCGCGCGGTACCGCTGCGAAACCATCGACGGCCAGCAGTTCGAATTGCGCGCGCGCCTGCTCGATCATTCCGATCTCGGCGTAAGCGATGGCCAGGCCCGGGCGCCACCACGCTCCCGCAGGCCTGGCCTGCACGAAGTGCGCGACCACCGGCGCAAGTTCCTTCAGGCGTCCCTGTTGACGGCGCAGGCTGAACATCTGCATGCCGAACACGCCCTGGGCGTCCAGGCTGGGTATGCGTTGGCCGAACTGGAGTGCTTCGCTCGCATCCTGTTCGGCTTGCGCGAAGCGGCCGTGGAACAGGGACAGCATCGCCTGCGATGAAAGGTGGATATAGCGATAAAATGGCTGGCGCATCGCGGTGGCCGTTTCCGCATAGGCGCGCAACTCCCGGGCGTGCCGCTGCAGGTCGCCCAGCTCCATCAGGTCGAACAGGCGCCAGCTGCCGGCTTCGAGCGCGCGCTCGCGATCGCCGACCTGTTCGGCCAGCCGCATCGCCTCCAGGGTATTGGTCATGCGCCGTTCGAAGTGCGCGGGGTGCCAGCGGGCCGCCAGGCCCGCGCGCAGCGCGGTCGACAAGGTTCGCGCGTCGCCGATACGCCGCGCCATCGCCTCGGCCTGCGTGCCGAAGCGAGCGGCCGCCTCGCTCTCGCCGCTGAAGATGAGAGCTCGTGCAAGGGAGCTCAACACTTCCACCTTCAGCGTGGTGTCGCCTGCTTCGAGCCCCGCCAGCGCATCGCGCAGCAAACGCGCTGCCGCATGCCCGGGCAGGCCGGGGCGCCAGATCGCCTCCTCGAAGCCACAGGCCGCGCGCGCGAGTTCTTCGGACAGGCCGAGTGCGCGGGCGCTGCCGGCAGTCTGCTGCAGGATCCGGGTCGCCTCGAGGTTCTCGCCCGCCTTGGTCAGCGCCTCGCCCAGCGCTATCATCAGTCCGAGGCGCTGGCGCGCCTTGCCGGCGTCCGGATCGGCGTCGTCGATGGCCTGCAGTGCGAGGCGGTAATAGCGCACCGCCTCCTCCCACGCGAACAGCGCGTCGGCGCGGTGCGCTGCGCGCTGCGCGTATTCGCTTGCCTTGGCGGGGTCGCCACCGGGCAGGGCGGCGCAATAGTGGTGTGCCAGCGTCGCGACGGCCACCATCGTGTCGGTGCCGTGCAGCGTCTCGAGGATCGACCCGATAGCCAGGTGCAGGCGCGCGCGGCGCGTTGCCGGCACCTCCTCGTACAAGGTCTCGCAGATCAGCACGTGGCTGAACTGGTACGCACCCGGTTCGGCGAGCGCTTCGATGATCGATGCGGCCAATGCTTCGTCGAGTGCGGCCGACCACTCCTCCCGGGGCGTTTCGTGCAGCAGGCGCGCAAGTACCCGGGTGTTGAAACTGCGCCCGATCACCGCCGCGCAGGTCAGCACCCGGTTGCAGGCGGGCGACAGGCCGTTGAGCCGGACGCCGATGGCCTCGCGCACCCCTTCCGGGATCCGGCGCGGCAGGCTCGTGGCACGCGCGTTCGATGAGGGTGCCGCACTGCCGCCGAGGATGCCTTCCTGCACCAGGAAGCGCGCGGTCTCGGCAAGGAACAGCGGATTGCCCTCGGTCTGGACGTGCAGCGCGGCGAGCAGTTCGGGCGACGGGGCTGTGCCGCTCGCTCCGGCGATGAAGCGGCCGGTCTCCTCGAGCGAAAGTCCGCCCAGGCGCAGGCGGGTAAAGCGCGGATGGCGCGCCAGCGTACCCAGGGTGTCCGACAAGGGGTGGTGGCGCGCCAGTGCAATGTCGCGATAGGTACCCAACACCAGCATGCGACGGGTAGCGAGTTCGGGTGCGAGGAACTCGAGCAGGCGCAGCGAAGCGGTGTCGGCCCAGTGCAGGTCGTCCAGGATCAGCACCAGGCCGCGCTCGGCGGCGATGCGCGCGAACACGCCGGCAATCGCATCGAACAGGCGGAAGCGCGCCTGTGCGGCGTCGGCGGTCGGTGCAACGACGGGCAAGCCCGGGCAGCGGGCGGCGATCTCCGGCACGATCTCCGCGAGATGGCTGGCGGCGTGACCGAGTACCGCGTGAAGTTGTGCGTCGTCTCCCAGCGTGCCGAGCCAGGCGCGCAGCACCTGCAGCCACGGCCAGTAGGGGGGAGAGCCGGGTTCCTCCGGACAGCGACCCCAGTGCACGCGCAGGCCTGCCGCCCGTGCGCGCTGCGCCATGGCTCGGGCGGTACAGGTCTTGCCGATGCCGGGATCGCCGGACAGCGTCAGGATGCAGCCCTGCATGTCGAGGGTGTCGGCGAGCGCGGCATCGAAGCTCGCCAGTTCGAACTCGCGTCCGATGATCGACGCGTCGGGCGGCCTTGCCTGTTGCGCAGAGGCTGGCAAACCGGCGACGAGCGCCGTGCCGCAACTGTCGCAAAAGGCGGCTCCGGGGCGATTGCCGCGACGACAACGTGGGCAGAAAGTGACCGTGACCGGCATCGGTGACTCCGGCAAGGCTGCCGCGGCGCGCCCGGCTCGATGCGCCGCAGCAGCCTCATAGCGTACTCCGGGTGCGCCAGGCGCACGGTGTTTCGTGCACAATCGAGCCAGCGATGTCGATTTTGCCCGCTCTCGCGGACGCGCGCGTCGATACGCCAGCGTTCGATCACGATCGTTTCACCGATCTCGCGGTGGCTCCGCTGCCGCCAGCGGCCGGTGTGTTTGTCGTCGATGACCAGGAAGGCTTTTTGCGAAGGTGCTGCTTGATTCGCGTACTACCACTCGATCCGCTGCTTCGCCGCCGGGCGGGCAGCCTGGACGCCGCATCATGAGCAGACGCGGCGAAACGCTGACGGACAAGGCGTATGCGGAAATCGAGGAAGCGATTGTCACCATGCTCATTCCGCCCGGCAGCATGGTGTCCGAGAAGGAACTGAGCGATATGGTCGGCATCGGCAGAACGCCCATTCGCGAAGCGATCCAGCGCCTGGCGCGCGAGCATTTGATCGTGGTCTTGCCGCAGCGCGGCCTGCTGATCGCTGAAATCGATCTGACCAAGCAGTTGAAATTGCTTGAAACGAGAAGGGAAATCGAACGCCTGATCTGCCGCAACGCTGCCAAGCGCGCTACCGCGCAGGAGCGAGAAAGGTTCGCGGAACTCGCGGACGAGTTCGACGCTGCGGCGGCCGCCGGCGATCCGCTGGCTTTCGTGCGATCCGATCGCGAATTCAACGAGTTGTGTCTGGCTGCATCGCGCAATGAGTACGCCGAAGGCGCCATGCGCATGCTGCACGGGCTTTCTCGCCGCTTCTGGTACTACCACGAACGAAAGGCGGCGGACCTCCGGGAAATGGCGCAACTCCACCAGGCCATCGCTCTCGCCATCACCGCGGGCGATCCGGAGGCGGCCGGCGCCGGGGTGGATCGCCTGATCGACTACATCGAGGAATACGCGCGCGACGAACTGCTCGCTATGCTTTGATGCTGCACTCCGTCACCGACCGGTGCGAAAGCGCTGCATCCGCCTGGCGAGTTTCGAGATCGATCCCGTCGGATCGTACTGTGAACAGGCCCGAGTCGCTCAGGCGACCATTGCGCGGCTCTCTTCGCTGCTCAGGAGTGGCCCATCCACGGTGACGGGGGCGTCGCCCTGTCGGAAACGTCGAACGATCGGCTCGAGTTCGGGCCTGATGTGCTTCTCGCTGTAGCCGTTGAACAATTGTCCGAGCAGGCCGCGATCGAGATCGGAAGTCCCCATCAACCAGTCCGCAATCGGGAAGGTGAGGTTCATGTTGTACTTCATCATGATGCCCAGGTTGTGATGCGCCGTATGGTGTCGACGAATCGTATTGATGAAGGGCATCGTGCGTACGAACCAGTTCTCGTGCACGTGACAGCAGTAGTGGAAGGTTTCGTAGATCAGGTACTGGGCGACCATGGTGATGACCACCACGTAGCCAGCGTTGGCGTTGATGAGGATGGAGGCGAGATAGCCCAGCAGGACCCCCATGACGCCGAATGCGACCAGGACTCTCCATGGGAAGAACACGATGCGGAATTCCCGGGTCGTGTCGATGGTGATGTCGTTGTCGGTGAAGTACTGGTGGTGCTCGCGCGTATGACGTTCGTAGATGGCACGCAGTGCGAATACGTCGATGCGCCGGTGCATCACCCAGCGATGGATGTACCACTCGAAGAGGTTGCCGCCCAGGAAGACGGGAATCGCCAGCAGCCATTCCAGACCGGCACCCTGCAACTGCGAAATACAGTAATAGATGGCAGCGAAGCCGGCCCCGTACAGCACGGCGATGTGCAGCAGGCCGGAATAGAACGGACTGATGTTGGCCTTGTATTGTTCCCGGAACTTCCTTTGCCGCGCGGTCATCATGATGGTCTCCTTCGCGTTCGTGACGGACGTGTTCCCCGGCATGTATGGCCGCGCCGGGATCTAATATATTGGGTATATACAAGGCACGCGTCAAGCTGGGGTGTGCTCGAGACCGGCGCCTGCTTCAGTCCGCTACGCGTTGCGGTGCCGTTCTGGCGAGAAACCGGGTAATCGCTTCCCCGAGTCGCTTGCCGCCGGGGACATCTGCGGCGCTGGCCATCAGATGCCCCCAGTTCGAGTCGATGCGGAGGAATTCGCAGTCCGGGATATGTGCCGCGGCCCAGCTTGCCGACTCGGTCGGGTTATACAGATCCAGTGATGCCGCAGCAATGAGGGTGGGCACCCTGATCGAGTTCAGCGCCCGGGCGGTGTCACCGTCGAAGCCGACGCTCGTTCCCACGTCATGCGCGTCGTAGGCCCAGGACTGATACACCCAGTCGATGGGATGAAAGCGCTGCCCCGACCACCAGCGCGCGCGCTCGGCAAGCCAGGCAAGCACGTCGTCAGAGCCGCTGAACTCCTCGTCCACCTGCTGCGGCGTGCGCATGGCAATCAGTTGCATGATGGCGGTCCAGCCATCCCAGATATCGTCGGGATAGTCCAGGTTGCCGCCCTCGGCAGGCAGGCGGGCCAGCAGGCTGTGGCGAGCGGCGTGGTTGATCGCCGACGCCCAGGGAGCCGTCTTTGCCATCGGGGTAAGGGCGACGATGCGCCGCACGGCATGAGGCCAGGAGACGCCCCACTGCAATGCCTGCATTCCTCCCATCGAGGCGCCGATCACGAGGTCGGCAATGCCGACCTCCAGGCGATCGAGAAGAAGCTTCTGGCTTCGCACCATGTCGCGCACCGAGAACCGGGGAAAGCGGAACCCCGGCTGCGAAATCGACGTCGACGGCGAAGTAGTCAGGCCGTTGCCGATCGCGTCCACCGCAAGGATGCGTGTGCGTTGCGGGTCGAGCGGCCTTCCCGCGCCAATCAGGAAATCGAGGCGATGATGAGTGCTGCCGATCGCGCAGGTCACCAGTGTGACCGGGAGCCGGGTGTCGGCCAGATCCCCATGCACTGCGAACGACAATGAAAAGTCCCTGATGACCGTACCGTTTTCAAGCGGGAAGTCCCCGAAGTCGATGCGGTGATGTGGCGCCTCCAGCCAGCCGGCCTGCAATGGCGGGTGACGCGAACGGCTGCTGCCAAGGTCGCTTGACAATCCGGTACTCATGGTGCGAGCATCGAAAACACTGATATATTAGTATGGCACCTGGAGGAGATCATGACAAAGTCACTCACTGCCGAACAGTGCGAGCAGTATCGGACGTCGGGTTACGTCACGCCAATCCGCATCATGACTGCTGCGCAGGCGCTGGCGTTGCGCGAACGACTGGAGTCGTTCGAACGCAGCAACGGCGGACCGCTGCAGGGCGCCATCCGGCACAAATCCCACCTGCTGTTTGCATGGCTGAACGATCTGGTCCGCGAGGAACGCATCGTCGATGCGATCGAGGACCTGTACGGCGCCAACCTCCTGTGCTGGACCACCCATTTCTTCGTCAAGGAACCGCATGATCCGGGGTTCGTCTCCTGGCACCAGGACTCGACGTATTGGGGTTTGTCGGAACCCGATGTCGTGACCGCCTGGGTGGCGCTGTCGGAGAGCAAGCTCGCCAACGGGTGCATGGAGGTCATTCCGGGAACCCACCTTCTGGACCAGATTCCTCACCGCGATACCTTCGGCAGGAACAACCTGCTCACTCGCGGCCAGGAAATCGCGGTCGACGTCGACGAGACGAAGGCTGTACCCATCGAATTGCAGCCGGGCGAGATGTCGCTGCACCACGTGCGTCTCATCCACGGATCCAGGCCGAATACCTCCGATCAGCGTCGCATCGGCTTTGCAATCCGCTACATCCCGACCTATGTGCGCCAGTTGCAGGGCGACGACAGCGCAACGCTCGTGCGCGGCGTGGATACCTTCCAGACCTTCACGCACGAGCCGCGGCCGAAGCGTGACATGGAGCCGGAGTTCGTCACCCTGCATCAGGCGATCACCGCTCGCAACGCCGGAATCCTCTACAAGGGCACCGAAGTGAAGAATTACGACGACGCGCGCGCTCTTCCGCAGGAGCGCTGAGTACGGTGGAGATCAGGGCTGCCGTTCTTGCAAGCACGGGTACGCCGCTTACCGTCGAGCGACTGACGCTGGCAAACCTGGCCGAGGACGATGTCCTGGTCAGGATCAAGGCCACCAGCCTTTGCCATACCGATCTCGAGGCGGTCGAGGGGCAGTTGGGCAGCCCGCTGCCCCTGGTGCCAGGGCACGAGGCCGCCGGCGTCGTCGAATGGGTCGGCCGCTCCGTGCGCCGGGTTCTCGTCGGCGACCATGTAATCCTTTCGTGGAACCCCAGCTGCGGCAAATGTTTCTATTGCGCTCGGCAGCAACCGATCCTGTGCCAGCAGTACCGCGATCGCGCCGCCTCGTCGGTGCACTTCGATGGCAAGCCACGATTCTTCCTGGGCGAGCAAGCGGTTCATCAACTGATGTACGCGGGCACCTTCGCGGAGCTGGCAGTGGTGACCGAATCCTGTGCCATCAAGATTCGCGACGACATGCCCCTGGATCGCGCCTGCCTGATCGGCTGTGGTGTGATGACCGGAGTCGGCTCTGCGCTGAATGTCGCCCGGGTGCAGGCCGGCAGCAGTGCCAGCGTCATCGGCTGTGGCGCGGTCGGGCTGTCGGCGATCCAGGGTGCCCGCCTGTGCGGCGCGGCGACCATCGTCGCCATTGACCGCGACCGGAAGCGGCTCGAACTGGCGCGACGACTGGGTGCCACGCACGCGCTGATCGCCGATGACTCACTGATCGAGGAACACACGGCGCTGACCTCGGGTCGAGGAGCGGACTATGTGTTCGAAGCTGCCGGCAATGAGGCCGCTTTTCGAGCCAGCGTCGAAATTGTCAGACCCGGTGGACAGGTGATCTGGCTCGGCAAGGTACCTGTCGATCAGCAAGTCGCATTCCGCTGGGGTGCACTGATGGGCGAGAAGAAGATCGTGCGCTCCAGTTATGGCGGTGCCACGCCCGCCCGCGATTTCCCGCTGCTCGTGGACGCGTATCTCGACGGGCGCCTGCACCTCGACGAGTACCTGACCGGCAGCACTACGCTGGACGACATCAACCTTGGCCTGGCCCGCCTCAAGGAGGGCCTGGATATCCGCTCGGTGGCCGTGCTCTAGCGCCCCGACGTAGGGGGTTGCGGGGGGCCTTCGGTTCCCGGGCGACACTTGATCTGCATCAAGCATCTTGTTGGCGGATCTTGCTACGCTAACTGGCCAACTGATATATAAGTAAAATATCATATCGTTTCCGGGCTTCGCATTCCCGGTCGAGACATTCACTCCGAATCGCCCGGTCGGGCTACCAAACTGAGGGGATCATGACTGCTGCCATCGACACCATCAAGGATCTGGTCATCCGCGGCAAGAGGGTCGAAGCCGTCGCCGCAACCAACGCGGCACTCGCCGAAAACGCGGACGCGGCAGCCATCATGAAGGACGGCTTGATCGCTGCCATGGCGGTGGTCGGCGAGAAGTATTCCTCCGGCGAGTTCTTTCTGCCGCAGATGATGATCGCGGCACGTGCGATGACTGCGGTGGTTCCCATTCTCAAGCCACTCCTGGTGGGTGCCGCGGCCGAAAAGAAGGGCAAGGCCGTGATCGGCACGGTGGCGGGCGATTTTCACGATATCGGCAAGAACATCGTCGGCATGATGCTGGAAGGCGCCGGCTACGAGGTGCTGGATCTCGGCGTCGATATCCCCCCGGAGCGCTTCGTCGAGGCGGTGAAGAACGAGTCGCCCGATTTCGTGCTCATGAGCGCCCTGATCACGCTTACGATGGAGAGCATGCGCCGGACAGTCGAAGCGCTCAACGATGCGAAGCTTCGATCGACGGTGAAGATCGGTGTCGGCGGCGCGCCTCTGACGCACAAGTTCGCCCAGGAAATCGGAGCCGATTTCTATTCGGAAGACGCGTATCAGTGCGTGCAGGTATGCAACAGCATGCTGCACTGAGCACAACCGGGCAGCGTGGCTTCAACACATCGAGGAACGGATCATGACTCCGAGAGAGCGCGTATTGGCGGCATTGAGGCGGGAGCAGGCAGATCGGGTTCCCTGGATCGAGAACGACATCGAGGAAGAAATCCAGATCCGGGTCATGGGTGGGAGGTCGGATTTCACCCCGGGCGAGTTGTGCCGTACGCTCGGCATGGACGGCTTCGGATACCACTTTCCCAGTGGCCAGAAAGCTACTGATTCACAATCCGGGCAAACCACCGGCACCAGCGGCAAGGATGCGTGGTATCACCCGTCGCGCATCACCTTCGATTTCACGCCGCCCTGGATTGCGGAAATGGGGACCGACCCGAGTACTGGTCGTACCTATGTCAAGCGCGGCCTGCTCACCAGTCGCGACGCGCTGAACCTGTTCGACGAGTTTCTCCCGGATCCCGACAACCCGGCGCGTTACGACAAGATCGCCGGATGGCTGGACAAATATCGCGAGGATTTCGCGGTATTCGCGCGTATCCGGCTCGGTGGTGCCAGCACCTTCGAGAGCATGGGCCTGGACATGTTTTCGATCATGATGTACGAGGACCCCGACCTGGTGAAGGAAGTCCACCGCCGCTTTTCCGAATGGTCGGCGCGCGT
>CAZXLV010000061.1:0-12883 GCA_964641405.1 uncultured Limnobacter sp.
GAAACGCGTCAATACGAGTTTGCCGTCAGGTCCCTTGGCGACCTCTCCCTTCGCGCCGACAACGGCGTCCAGGCTCAGCAGCGCCAGCGTCGTCTGCGGATCGTCCAGCGCGATGCTGCCGTCCTGAATGCCCTGGACAACTTCCGCCGGCAGCGCATCGGCGTCCACTTTCAGGCCGACCGATGCCGCAGTGAGCGGATCCACCACCGCCTCGATCACCTTGTTCATTTGCAGCACGTCCGTCCAGAACGTCTCGTCGCCAAAGGTATCGTGGCGGAAGGTTTGCTGGCCAGCGGCCACCAACTGTGGATCGAGCGGCACTCGTGGAACCTGACTGACTTCGTCGCTGCCGCCGCCGCTGCCGCAGGCGGTCAGCGCGAGCGTGCCGACGATCAGTGCGCTCATGACGCTACCGGACGTATATCGATTGATCATTGCGAAAGTCTCCGGATGGGTTGTTTCAGTGAAGGCGGCGTCCGCAATGGCGGATGGTCAATGACTGTGTGGCGAAGCTTCGACGATCGGCAGTCCATCGATCGCCGATTCCGGCAATCGTCGCGTCTGCGCGCGTGGCGCATCGATCCCCGGCTGGCCGGACAGGTCCTTGCACGTATCCCGCATGGCCTCTCCTCGTGGCGATTCGCTGCGCCATTCCCGAGTCCGGGGCTTCGCGGCCGATCATCTGCGCAGCTGCCCTCTGCACGACCGCTCTCCGTCGAATCGAATGACGTTTCGCGGCATTGGATGATGAGGCGCGGTCTTGCGTTACCGATCACGGAGCGCGGTGCGCGAACCTGAACGTCAACGAGGTGCTGGCCAATCGTGCTTTCGAGATTCCGGGTGGCCGTTGAAGATCATGGCGGGGCGCGCGAGCGGACCAGGTGGATGGAATCCCGGTCGTTCATGATCACGCTGAAACGACGAGCGTTTCTACCCTGCGGCGAATGCGGCCACCGACGAGCTGCTGCCCTTCACCTGCAAACGCCGAGGGCGCTGCCCCTCATGCGGTACGCGGCGCAACGGTCGACATTGCGGGAGCAGCATGGTGCAGCACGCGTTGCGGCAGCGGGATCTCCACCGCGCGGGCGCGCAACACGCGCAGCGCGGCAAGGATCGCCGCGGAGCGCACATTGTCCTTGCCTTGCGACGGATCGCCGATCCAGAAGGAAAGCGTCAAGCTCAACCCGTCGGCTGCGAGCGCGCTGATGCCGCAGGATGGTGCCGGGTCGCCGAGCACCCGCGGCACCTGGCGCACCGCGTCCTCGAGTGCAGGCAACAGTGCCTCGATGTCGGTGTCGTAGGCCACGCGCAGATCCACCGCGAGCGCGATCCTCAGGTCGGCGTTGACCCGCGACAGATTCTCCACGCGCTGGGTGATCAGCATCTCGTTGGGCACGATGGCCTCGCGGCCGTCGTTCGCGCACACCATCGTGTAACGGGTGCGGATGTCGCTGATGCGACCCTCGAAATCGTCCACCTTGACCATGTCGCCAATGCGCAGGCTGCGCTCGCCCAGGATCACGAAGCCACTGACGTAGTTGGAGGCGATCTTCTGGAAGCCGAAGCCGAGACCCACGCCGATGGCGCCGCTCAGCACCGACAGTGCGGTGAGGTCCACGCCGACGGCCGGCAGCACCAGCATCAGCCCGATGAACAGCAGCAGTGCGCGCACCAGGTTGGCGGCCATCTTGCGGGTCGACAAGTCCTCCGGATCCGCATGGCGCAGCAACCGGCGCTCGATGGCCGAGGAGATCCACAGCGACACCACGAGCACCGCGGCAGTGACCAGCACCACCTCGACCACGCCCAGCACCGACATGCGGGTAGAGCCGATCTTCCAGCTCAGGTCGCGCAGGCTGTCGACCAGTGGCCCGAGCACGCCGAGCACCCACAACAGCACCACGATCCAGGCCAACCAGGTCACGCTTCGCTCGGTGGCCAGGCGCGCGACCGAGCGCGGGAAGCTCGCTGCGAGCACGCGCACGACGATGCGAATGACCAGCAGCGAAAGGAGCACCGGCTCGGCCAGGCGGAATACCGCCAGCGGCACCCAGCGTCCCAGGAGCCAGGCGGACAGGTAGGCAAAGCCCAGGGCGAGCAGCGGGAACAGCGCGCCGTCGGTGCCCTGTTCGCCCAGCCAGATCGATTTCGGGGACGAACCACTCATGCGGCGGCGCAAGATCCGCACGGCGAACCCGGCGAACAGCAGGCAAAGCGCCAGCGCGGCCAACTCGGCCAATGCGGCGGGTTGCAGCAAATTGATCAGGACGCGCTCGAGATCCATCCGCGTACTCCCCGTTCGCGTGCCGGAGCTTGTCCAGGTGCGCCCTTCCAGCCTGCCCGGCTCATGCAGTTGCACGACTGAGTGTCGAAGTCCCGCCAACTGCGCGCTTCGCGGATGAGGCACCATCGACACCTGCTGAACGATGGAATCCGCACCGCTGCCCGGCAGCCCCCTGGGCCCGGATTCTAAAGGAGCCGTTCGGAATGACCACTCCTGATGCCGGCCCGGATACCGACTCGATCGGTTCGAGACATCGCCGGCGCCGTGCGGCAGGGCTCCTGCCGCGATCGATCGAGCTTGGCGTTCTCGGCCCGCTGGTCGGCGCGATTGCGGCCACCTCCGGCCTGGCGGTCATCCATGCCATCAGCCGGCACGTCCGCCTGGACGAAATACAGGCGGCGCTGATCGCCACCCCTACTGCGAAGATCTTCCATGCCTTGTTGCTGACCGCCCTCGGCCTGCTGGCATTGTCGCTCTACGATGTGCTTGCCGTACGCCGTGTGGCGCCCCGCAGGGTTTCCACCCGCCTTGCCGCGTTCGCCGGCTTGGTCGGATACGGCTTCTCCAACGCAATCGGCTTCCACGCCCAGGTCGGGGCCGCCAGCGCAGACAAGGCGCATGATTGATTGAACGGAGATCGATTCACCATGCCACCCGCTCCCTCTCGTCCCGCCGCCGATCGCGGCTATACGGCAGCGATCTTCGATTTCGAGGGAACGCTGGTCGATTTCCAATGGCAGCTCGAAGCAGCCGAACGTGAGCTGCGTAGCGCATTCGCCGGACTCGGATTCGAGGGCGAACACTTCACCCACGGCAACTACGCGACGATGTGGAACGCAGCGGCCGACCTGCTGCCCGGACAGGAACGCCTGGCGCAGCTGCGCCAGGCACTGTATCCCGTCTACGATCGCTGGGATTCCGACGCGCTCACGCGATGGGTGCCCAGGCGCGAGGCGGCGCAGTTGCTCGCCCGGCTCGTTGCCGGCGGCGCACGCGTCGGCATGGTGAGCAACGTCGGGCGCCGGGCGCTCGACGAAGTCTCGCGTCGTTTCGACTTTGTCCGATGGCTGTCGCCAATCGTGACCCGGGACGAGGTGAGGTGGATGAAGCCGAGGCCGGAGGGTATCCAGCGGGTGCTCTCGGACTGGCATCTCGCGCCCGGTGACGCACTATTCGTCGGAGACAGTCGCGCCGACGTGCTCGCTGCCCGGGCCGCCGGAATGTCGGTGGCCATCATCCGCGGCGGCGAGTGCGACGAAGCGCATCTTGCCGACCTGCGACCCGACTACCTGGTTTCGCAACTCGACGAACTGGCCGGATTGATCAGGGCCGCCTGACCGGCAAGCGTCACCCGCCACCGACGCCAACCGGCGCAGATTTCCTGCAACGGCCGCCCTACAACTGCATCTCGCAGCGCTCGACCTCGATCACCAGGGCGCCGCGCGCCCACGGAAAGATCGCCTTCGCGCGCTCTGCCAGCTCGCCTTCGGCCTGCACGCTGCCCTTGCCGTGGACGACACCACCCTGGCCGGGGCTGCGCGTGCCGTGAACGGCGCGCGAGGCCACCATCAGCTGGATGCGGTCGTCGCGTTTCAGGTTCTCCTCGGTGCGCTTGTAGCGCCCGGCCGGAAGCACGATGCGCGTCTCGTCGATGCCGATGCGGCGCGCGTAGTCGCACCAGTTGCCGACCAGATGCGGGCCCTCGGGTCCTTGCGTGACGATGGCCACGAACTCGCCTTTTTCGAGGAGTTCGCGGGTGGTTGGGTCGAGTGAAGTCATGGCGCTTCCTGGCAGCTTCGAATTGAGGGAAACCCGAAAGCATTGCACCGCAAGGCCGGTAGTGAAATGATGTAGCTCAAATCAGACCGCGAAGGCCCCCAATGAACGAGACATCGAGCATCAGCCAGGTCGTCGTGCAGGTCTGCCTGTTCCTGGTCGCAGCCATTGCCCTGTTCGGGGGCGCGCTGCAGATGTTCCTGGGCCAACCGGATACCTCGCCGCGCCTGGACAACGTTCACCGCTTCATGGCCGGTGTCTATTTTTCCACCGGCCTCATCGCGCTCTGGGCCGGGCTGACCATCCGGCAGCAGGGTTTCCTGGTCTATCTGCTGGCGCTGGGCGTACTTCTCGCAGGCGTGGGCAGGCTGGTGTCCATCAGCAAGGTCGGGCTGCCAAGGCCGGCCGGTGTCTGGCTTGGCTATCTCATCCCCGAACTCGTTCTCCCGATCGTCATCGTGATCGCGCATCGCGTCGGCTGACGGGCGCGCGTATCGAACCCATGCAAGCTCGGCGGCCTGCAGGCGCGGAGAGGGATCCGACGCCTCGCGCGTTGCGGCCTTCGAGTCCATCGCCCACGCGCGGTGATACCGTGCAAGCTGATCCAGCCACGAGGGAAGGGAACCAGCCATGAGAGTCCTGTATCTGTGGGCGTGCCTCGCCACTTTCGCGCTGATGAGCGCCGCCGGGGCGGCGCGCGCCGAGGACAAGGTCGTCTATCACATCGACGACAGCGAGGTCCAGGCGACCAAGGCGCTGCGCAGCATCCGCAATCACCTGGATACCGTGCCGGCGACCAAAGTCATCGTGGTCGCACACGGACAGGGCGTCGACTTCCTGCTGGAAGGCGCGCACGACAGGAAGAATCCGGACATCGAGTATGCATCGCTGGTGTCGGCCCTGGAGGCGCGCGGCGTCACCTTCGAGATCTGCGAGATCACGCTCAGGAGCCGCAATCTGAAGCGCGATCAGTTCCTCATGAATGCCACCTTCACGCCCTCGGGCGTCGCGCGCATTGCACAATTGCAGTTGCGCGAAGGCTACGCCTACATCAAGCCTTGATGCCGGGCCTCGCCTGACTGCCGCCGCGCACCCGCGCGGCGGCGCACCTTCGACCACCACCGGACACCACGAGAGTTCACCGATGCCCGTCTATCGCTCCAGGACTTCCACCTTCGGCCGCAACATGGCCGGCGCGCGCGCCTTGTGGCGCGCCACCGGCATGGCGGACGCCGACTTCGACAAGCCGATCATCGCGGTGGCCAACTCGTTCACGCAGTTCGTGCCCGGGCACGTGCACCTGAAGGACATGGGCCAGCTGGTGGCGCGCGAGATCGAGGCGGCCGGTGGCGTGGCCAGGGAGTTCAACACCATCGCGGTGGACGACGGCATCGCGATGGGCCACGACGGCATGCTCTACTCGCTGCCCAGCCGCGACATCATCGCCGACTCGGTGGAATACATGGTCAACGCGCACTGCGCCGACGCCATGGTGTGCATCTCCAACTGCGACAAGATCACCCCCGGCATGCTGATGGCCGCCATGCGGCTGAACATCCCGGTGGTATTCGTCACCGGCGGTCCTATGGAGGCCGGCAAGACCCGCCTGGCCGGGCACAAGCTCGACCTGATCGATGCCATGGTGATGGCCGCCGACGAGGCGGTGAGCGACGACACCCTGGCCGAGGTGGAACGCTCCGCCTGCCCCACCTGCGGCTCCTGCTCCGGCATGTTCACCGCCAACTCGATGAACTGCCTGGCCGAGGCGCTGGGCCTGGCTTTGCCCGGCAACGGCACCATGGTGGCCACCCATGCGGATCGCGAGAAACTCTTCAGGCGCGCCGGCCACCTGATCGTTGAGCTGGCCCGTCGTTACTACGAGCAGGACGACGAGAGCATCCTGCCGCGCTCGATGGGCTTCAAGGCCTTCGAGAACGCGATGACGCTGGACATCGCGATGGGCGGCTCGACCAACACCATCCTGCACATCCTGGCGATCGCCCAGGAAGCCGGCATCGACTTCACGATGAGCGACATCGACCGCCTCTCGCGCGTGGTGCCGCAACTGTGCAAGGTGGCGCCCAACACGCCGGAGTACCACGTCGAGGACGTGCACCGCGCCGGCGGCATCATGGCCATCCTGGGCGAACTCGAGCGCGCCGGCAGGCTGCACACCGACGTGCCCACCATTCACGCGCCCAGCATGAAGCACGCGCTGGACCAGTGGGACATCATGCGCCGCCCCTCGGACGAAGTGCAGACCTTCTTCAGGGCCGGCCCGGCCGGAATTCCCACCCAGGTGGCCTTCAGCCAGGCCACCCGCTGGCCCTCGCTGGATACCGACCGCGCTCGAGGCTGCATCCGCTCCATCGAGCACGCCTACTCGCAGGAGGGTGGCCTGGCGGTGCTGGTGGGCAACATCGCGCCCGATGGCTGCGTGGTCAAGACCGCGGGCGTGGACGACTCGCTGCTGGTGTTCGAGGGTCCCGCCCACGTCACCGAATCGCAGGACGAGGCGGTCGAGCACATCCTGACAGACAAAGTGAAGGCCGGCGACATCGTGGTGGTGCGCTACGAAGGTCCGCGCGGCGGCCCCGGCATGCAGGAGATGCTCTACCCCACCTCGTACATCAAGGCCCGGGGCCTGGGCAAGGCCTGCGCACTGCTCACCGACGGGCGTTTTTCGGGTGGCACCTCGGGCCTGTCGATCGGCCACGTGTCGCCGGAAGCGGCAGCGGGCGGGCCGATCGGGCTGGTGCGCGATGGAGACCGGATCCGCATCGACATTCCGAACCGGCGCATCGACGTGCTGCTTTCAGTCGAGGAACTCACCCAGCGGCGGGCGCAGCAGGATGCCCGCGGGTGGAAGCCGGCGCAGCCGCGCAAGCGCAAGGTTTCGGCGGCCCTGAAAGCCTATGCGAAGCTGGCGATGTCGGCCGACAGGGGAGCGGTTCGGGATCTCTCGCTGCTGGAGGATTGAGGGCCGGGCAAGGTGCGAGGCATCGAGCATCCGGTGACTGGACACTTGACGGCTGCGACTGCCCCGCACGAGCGCTGGAGCGCCGGCTCGCCTGCCTTTCGCCATGCCAGCCTGGCGATGTTCGTCGGCGGCTATGCCAGTTTTGCGATGCTCTATGGCACGCAACCGCTGCTGCCCTTGCTGTCGGACGAGTTCTCGCTCGATCCGGCGGCGGCCAGCCTGGCGGTTTCGGCCGGCACCGCGGGCCTGGCGTTGATGCTGATCCCGGCCAGCGTGCTGGCGGATCGTTTCGGGCGAGTGCGCCTGATGAAGATGTCGCTGGCGGTGGCCGCGCTCGTCTGCGGCGCCTCGGCGCTGGTATCGAGCTTCACCCAGTTGCTGCTGCTGCGCGCACTGCTGGGCGTGGCGATCGCCGGCTTGCCTGCCGCCGCGATGGCCTATCTGGCCGAGGAAGTGGCGCCTGAAGCCCAGGGTCGCGCAATGGGCCTGTACATCGCGGGCAATGCGCTCGGCGGCATGAGCGGGCGCTTCCTGGCCGCGCTGATCACCGAATGGGGCTCCTGGCGCCTGGCACTGGCGCTGCTGGGCGCGCTCGGCGTGGTGGCAGCGGTGCTGTTCTGGCGCCGGCTGCCCGCCTCGCACCACTTCCGGCCGCGCGATGCGGGGATCGGGCGCATCCTGCGCGACACGCGTGCGATGCTGGCCGATGCGGGCCTGCCGTGGCTGTTCCTGATCGGCTTCCTGCTGATGGGCACTTTCATCGCGCTCTACAACTATCTCGCCTATCGTCTGATCGCAGCGCCCTATCGCCTCGGGCAGACGGCAATCGGCGCCATCTACCTGCTCTACCTGGTGGGCAGCGCGGCTTCGGCGATCGCGGGCCGCCTGGCCGACCGCCACGGCCGCCGCAACATCCTGTGGATCATGCTGGCGCTGCTGGCCGCGGGCCTGGCGCTGACCCTGGCGGCGCCACTGGCGTTGGTGCTGATCGGCGTCGGGGTGAGCACCTTCGGCTTTTTCGCGGCGCACTCGCTGGCCAGCGGATGGGTGGCGCGGCGCGCCCCCGAGCGCCCGGCGCTCGCCGCCGCCTTGTACCTGTGCGCCTACTACCTCGGGGCGAGCATCATCGGAACGGTGGCGGGAAAGGCATGGAGCGCAGGCGCCTGGCCGGGCCTGGTGCTCATGCTCGGAGCCTGCACCCTGGTCATGATCGGGGCGGCGCTGAGCCTGCGCGCGGCCGCCGTAGCCCACCCCGCCCCCCCAGCCTGCTGAGCGACTGTGGCCCCGCAGCGGGCTGCGACCACGTCATGGTCAGAACAGCAGGTTCGGCAGCACCAGTGCGATCCACGGTACGTAGGTGACCACGATCAGGAATCCGAGCAACACCGTCAGCCACGGCACGGCCGCCCGCACCACCTCGCCGATGCTCATGTTGGTGATTCCTGCGGTGACGAACAGGTTCAGCCCGATCGGCGGTGTCACCATGCCGATCTCGAGGTTGACCACCATGATGATGCCCAGGTGCACCGGGTCGATGCCCAGGCGCATGGCGATCGGGAACAGGATCGGCGCCAGGATCAGGATGCTCCCGGTCGGTTCCATGAACATGCCCGCCACCAGCAGCAGGACGTTGACCACGATCAGGAACATCCACGGCGCCATGTCCCAGGCGATGATCTGCTCGGCGATCGCCTGCGGGATGCGCTCGGTAGTGAGCACATGCGCGAACAGCAGCGCGTTGGCGATGATGAACATCAGCATCACCGTGACGCGCCCGGCATCGACCAGCACCTCGGGCACCTTGCTCCAGCCGATGTCCCGGTACACGAACACCGCGATCAGGAACGCATAGACCGCAGCCACCGCAGCCGCCTCGGTCGGGGTGAAGATGCCGCCGTAGATGCCGCCGAGGATGATGATGATCATCAGCAGGCCCCAGATCGAGTCGCGCCCGGCGACCAGCACCTCGCGCAGGCTCGCGCGCGGCTGGCGCGGCAGGTTCTTGCGCGTGGCCAGGATGTAGATGGCGATCATCAGCAGCAGGCCGAGCAGGATCCCGGGCACCACGCCGGCCATGAACAGCTTGCCGACCGAGGTCTCGGTAGCGGCACCGTAGACCACCATCACGATCGAGGGCGGAATCAGGATGCCCAGCGTGCCGGCATTGCACACCACCCCCGCGGCAAACCCCTGCGGGTAGCCGGCGCGCACCATCCCGGCAATGACGATCGAGCCAACCGCCACCACCGTGGCCGGCGACGAACCCGACACGGCGGCGAACAACATGCAGGCCATCACCGAAGCCATCGCCAGTCCGCCGCGCAGGTGTCCGACGCAGGCGACCGCGAAGCGGATCATGCGCTTGGCCACCCCGCCCGTGGTCATGAAGGCGCCGGCCAGGATGAAGAACGGGATGGCCAACAGCGTGAAGTGCTCGGCGGTTTCGAACAGCTTGAGCGACAGCGAGGCAAGCGAATCGTGGCCGAACACGAGAATGGTGAGCAGCGACGCCAGGCCCAGCGCCACCGCCACCGGCATGCCGATGAACATGAACACGAACAGCAGCACGAACAGTGCAGTGGTGGTCACGGCCGGCCTCTTGCTGGCGGATCCTCGACGACGCGGTGCTTCAGCGCGTCTTCGGCCTCGTCGCCGAGCAGCGACGCCTCCCGGCCGGTGAGCAGGCGCACGAGCACCTGCGCGAAGCGGAAGAACAACAGCGCATAGCCGATCGGCAGCACCAGTCGCGGCACCCACTGCGGAATCGGCATGTCCTGCGCGAGGATGCCGATGTCGTACATCTTGGCAACGTAGGTCCAGCCGCCGACGAACACGATGCTCGCGTAGACCAGGCACAACACGGTGGCAACGATGGCGACCACGCGCGCCGTGCGTGGCTTCAATGCCTTGACCAGGGCGTCGACGCCGATGTGCGCGCCGACCCGCACGCCATAAGACATGCCCAGGAAGATCAGCCCACCGAACAGGAAGGTGACCAGTTCGTGGGCCCAGACGAAGCTGTAGTTGAAGACGTAGCGCGCGACCACCTGCATGAAGGTGATCAGGGTCATGGCGGCCAGCAGGAAGGCCACCAGCCCCTCCTCCAGCCGACCGAGCCAGCCGGTTCTCAAGATGGGTGGTGCCGGCAATCGACCATGCGCGGCCGCCTCGTCTACTGGTTGGACTTCAACGCCGCCTGGATCAGGTCGGCACCGATATCACCCTCGAATTTCTTCCACACCGGCTCCATCGCCTTGCGCCAGGCCGCCACGTCGTCCTTGGTGAGCGGCTGGATGCGCGCCTTGCCGGCCTCGCCGATGAGCTTGCGATCACGCTCGTTGAGGTCGTTGGCAAGCTTGTTGGCATGCCGGGTGGCCTCGTCCATCGCCTGCTCGAGTCCCTTGCGGATGTCGGCGGGCAGGCCATTCCACCATTTGGCATTGGTGACCACCATGTAGTCGATCACGCCGTGGTTGGTGTTGGCGATGGTCTTCTGCACCTCATGGAACTTCTGCGAGTACATGTTCGACCAGGTGTTCTCCTGACCATCGACCACGCCCGTCTGCAGCGCCTGGTAGACCTCGCTGAAAGCCATCTTCTGCGGATTGGCGCCGAGCGCGCGGAACTGCGCCTCGAGCACGTCGGAGGCCTGGATGCGGAACTTCAGGCCCTTGACGTCGTCGGGCCGCTCGAGCTTGTCCTTGTTGGTCGACAACTGCTTCAGGCCGTTATGCCAATAGGCCAGGCCGGTCAGGCCGCGATTGGTCATCGAGGTCAGCAGCGACTTGCCGGCCGCGCTCTGCTGGAAGCGATCGACTGCTTCGATGTCGTCGAACAGGAACGGCAGGTCGAAGAGCTGGATCTTCTTGGTGTAGCGGTCGAACTTCGACAGCGAAGGGGCGATCAGTTGCACGTCACCGAGCAGCACCGCTTCCATTTCCTTGGCGTCGCCGAAGAGCTGCGAGTTCGGGAACACCTGCACCTGCACCTTGCCCGGCAGCAGTTTCTCGGCGACTTCCTTGAACTTCAGCGCGCCCTGCCCCTTGGGCGTTACTTCGGCCACCACGTGGCTGAACTTGATGACGATCGGCCCCTGGGCCCAGGCCGCGACCGAAAAGGCGAGTGCGGCGGCGCCGGACAGGACTGCTGCGAAGATCTTCATGTTTGCGGACTCCATATCTTGTGAATTTGGTGGCTGCCCCGCATCCTGCCGTGCTCCGTGCCCGCGCGCCATGCGGGCTTGCCCGGGTGCGGGCGTGGCCCACCGGTTACCGTTCCGGGCGCACTATAGACGTGATTGGCGGTCGCGGGCAATCCTGGTGACCGCGGCCGGGGAGGCGCCGGCCACGCCTGGGCAAGCCGGCAGGGCGGATCACCCGGCATGAGCGGAGATGCGATGACTGACCTGGATCGACTCGAGCAATGGATCGGCCGAAGCGAACGGCGCGACGATCTGGTGACGGCCACGCCGGTGGCGGCGCTGTCGGCCACGCTCGATCGCGAAGACCCGCCGCCGCTGCCCGGCACCGAGTTGCCGCCGCTGTGGCACTGGCTCTACTTCACGCCGCTCACCCGCGCCAGCGAACTTGGCCCGGACGGCCACGCACTGCGTGGCGGCTTCCTGCCACCGGTCGCCTTGCCGCGGCGGATGTGGGCCGGCGGCCGATTGACGTTCCATCACCCGCTGCGCATCGGCGAGGCGATCACGCGCGTCTCGCGCATCATCCAGGTGAGCGGCAAGACGGGGCGCAGCGGCTCGCTGGTTTTCGTGACGGTGCGCCACGAAATCTCCGACGCGCGCGGCGAGGCGATCACCGAAGAGCACGACATCGTCTATCGCGAGGCGCCGGCACCCGGCGCAGTCGCGCCGATCCCGCAGGCCGCGCCCGCCGAGGCGGCGTTCACGCGCGTCATCACGCCCGACCCGGTGCTGCTGTTTCGCTATTCGGCGCTGACCTTCAACGGCCACCGCATCCATTACGATCGCCGCTATGTCACCGGGAACGAAGGCTACCCGGGGCTGGTCGTGCACGGCCCGCTGATTGCCACCCTGCTGGCTGATCTGGCGCGGCGCGAGGCGCCCGGCGCGCGACTGCACCGCTTCGCCTTCAAGGCGATGAGCCCGCTCTTCGACCTGCACCCCTTCACGGTTTGCGGGCGTCACGAAGACGATCGCCGCATCGCGCTGTGGGCGCGCGATCACGCCGGTGCGCTGGCGATGCAGGCCAACGCCGAACTGTATTGAAGCGAACCGAACGGAGCGACCCGAGCATGATCTTCAGCAGCGACGAGGCCCACCAGGACATCCGCGACGGGGTGCGCGACCTGTGCCGCCAGTTCCCGGACGAGTACCACCGGCAGATCGATGCGAAGCACGCCTACCCGGAGGAATTCGTCGACGCGCTCACCCGCGCAGGTTGGATGGCCGCGCTGATCCCCCAGGAGTACGGCGGCTCGGGTCTCGGCCTGACCGAGGCATCGGTGATCATGGAAGAGATCAACCGCGCCGGCGGCAACTCCGGCGCGCTGCACGGCCAGATGTACAACATGGGCACCTTGCTGCGCCACGGCTCCGAGGAGCAGAAGCGCACCTACCTGCCCAGGATCGCCAGCGGCGAGTGGCGCCTGCAGTCGATGGGGGTGACCGAGCCGACCACCGGCACCGATACCACGAAGATCAAGACCACCGCGGTGAAGAAGGGTGACCGCTACGTGGTGAACGGCCAGAAGGTATGGATCTCGCGCGTACAGCACTCCGACTGGATGATCCTGCTCGCGCGCACCACGGCGCTGGCCGAGGTGAAGAAGAAGTCGGAAGGCATGTCGATCTTCATGGTCGACCT
>CAZXLV010000062.1:0-12746 GCA_964641405.1 uncultured Limnobacter sp.
TGGCGCTCGGGCTGTCGGTGATCTACGGAGTGGTGCGCATCGTCAACTTCGCGCATGGCGAGTTGATGGCCGTTGCCATGTACGCAACCGTGTTCGCCTTCGCGCTGGCCGGCGTCGATCCGCTGTGGATGCTGGTGCCGGTGGCACTGGCATTCTTCGGGCTCGGCTATGGCTTGCAGCGGGTGCTGATCAACCCGTTCATCGACCGGCCCGAGCACTCCCAGTTCATCCTGCTGCTGGCGCTTGCGCTGGTGGTGGTGAACGTGTTGCTGCTGGCCTTCGGCCCCGATGCGCGCTCGGTACAGGTCGACTACGCGCTCGACTCGTACCAGCTCGGCCCGCTGCTCGTCGACAAGGTGCGCGTGATCTGCGCGGGCGTGGCGCTCGCCGCCTGCGCGCTGCTCTACGCGATCTTTCGCTACACCGCGTTCGGCCGCGCGATCCGCGCCTGCGCCGACAACCTGCTCGGCGCGCAGGTGATCGGCCTGAACGTCAAGCACCTGTACTCGCTCACCTTCGGGCTGGGCGTGGCCTGCGTGGGCGTTGCCGGCTGCCTGCTCTCCCTGCTGGTCGATGTCACGCCCTCGATCGGGCCCGCCTATACGCTGCTCGCCTTCGTGATCGTGATCATCGGCGGCCTCGGCTCGATGGTCGGGGCGCTGGCCGGCGGGGTGCTGATCGGCGTCTCGGAATCGGTGGCCGGCTTGCTGTTCACGCCCTCGGCCAAGAGCATGCTGTCCTTCGCGCTGCTGATCCTGGTGCTCGCCTTCCGGCCGCAGGGCCTGTTCAAGGCGCGCTAGTGCCGCGTCCGGTCCTTGCCTTGCTGGTCTTGCTGGTCGTGCTGCTGGCGCTGCCGCTGGCGCTCGATCGCTACCTGCTGTCGGTGATGATCCTCATCCTGTACTTCGCCTTCGTCGGGCAGGCCTGGAACGTGATGATGGGCTTTTGCGGGCAACTGTCCCTGGGGCACGCCCTGTTCGTCGGGCTGGGCGCCTACACCGCCGCGGCGCTGTACCAGCACTTCGGCATCATTCCCTGGGTCGGCATGGTGGCGGCGATCGCGGTATGCGTGGTGGCGGCGTCCTTCATGGGCTGGCTGGCATTCCGCTTCGGCATCGGCGGCACCTACTTCGCACTGCTCACCATCGCCTTTGCCGAGTTCACGCGCATCGGCTTCGAGCATTTCGACTGGGTCGGCTCCTCGGGCGGCTTCTTCCTCAAGGTGATCCAGCAGGACCGCGTCGACCTGGTGAACCTGCGCGGCAATCCGATCCTGTTCTACTACCTCGCGCTGGCCCTGGCGGCGCTGGCCTTCCTGCTGTCGGCCTGGCTGCTGCGCGGGCGGCTCGGTTTCTACTTTCGCGCCATTCGCGACAACGAAGAAGCGGCGCGTGCGGCCGGCGTGAACGTGTTCCGCTACAAGATGTACGCGGTGCAGATCTCGGCCGCCATGACGGCCCTGGCCGGGGTGTTCTTCGCCTTCTATTACAACAACCTGTTCCCCGAGCAGATCTTCCACATCAGTCGCTCGATCGAGATCATCCTGGCGCCGATCATCGGCGGCATCGGCACCCTTTTCGGCCCGGTGCTGGGCGCCGCCGTGCTGACGCTGCTCTCGGAAGGCATCAACCAGGCCCTGACCATGGCGGGTCACGAGATTCCGGGCGTCAAGCAGATCCTGTACGGCGTGGCGCTCGGCGCGTCGATCATGTTCATGCCCAATGGCATCTGGCCGGGCATCGCACGGCGCCTGGGTTTCACGCGCTCGCCAGGCGGCGACGATGCCTGAGCCGCACGTGGCCATGCTCGACGTGGGCAACGCCTCGAAGAGCTTCAGGGGGCTCAGGGCGGTGGAAGCGGCCTCGCTGCGGGTCGAGCGAAACGAGATCGTGGCGCTGATCGGGCCCAATGGCGCAGGCAAAACGACCCTGTTCAACCTCATCGCCGGCACGCTGGCCCCCGATCAGGGAGACATCCGCTTCCTCGGCACCCACATTGCCGGCTGGCGCGCCGACCGCGTATGCGCTGCCGGCATCGGGCGCACCTTCCAGATGGTCAAGCCTTTCGCCGACATGACGGTGCTCGAGAACGCGATGGTCGGCGGCTTTCGCGGCACCGCAGACCGGCGCCTGGCGCGCATGCGCGCCGAACGCGCCCTGCACGCGCTCGACATGTGGCCGCAGCGCAACCGCATGGCGGCGGCGTTGACGCTGCCCGATCGCAAGCGGCTCGAGGTCGCGCGCGCGCTGGCCACCGAGCCGAAGTTGCTCCTGCTCGACGAGGTGATGGCGGGCTTGCGCCCCACCGAGACCGACCACATGGTGGCGGCATTCAAGCGCCTGAACGCCGAGCACGGGGTGACCATCCTGCTCATCGAGCACGTGATGCGCGCGGTGATGGCGCTGGCGCAGCGGGTATACGTGCTGCACCACGGCGAAATCATCGCTTCGGGCACGCCGCAGCAGGTCACGTCCGATCCGAAGGTGCTCGAGAGCTACCTGGGCACCGGGGCCTTCGAGTAGAGCGCACGCCATGCTGAAGATCCGCGACCTCTCGGTGTACTACGGCGACGCGCAGGCGCTCGGCGGCGTGACGCTGGAAGTGGGCTTCAACCAGATCGTCGCCCTGGTCGGTGCCAACGGCGCGGGCAAGACCTCGCTGATCCGCACCGTGGCCGGCATCCTGAAGCCGCGCTCGGGATCGATCGCTTTCGAAGAACGCGAGATCGGCGGACTCGACAGCCACCGCGTGTGCAATCTCGGCGTCGGACAGGTTGCCGAGGGGCGCCAGGTATTCCCGTCGATGACGGTGCACGACAACCTCCAGGTCGGCGCCCGATTGCCGCGTGCGCGCGCCGGCGCGGGAGACTCGCTCGAGCGCGTGTTCACGATGTTCCCGCGCCTGAAGGAACGTGCCGATCAACTGGCCGGCACGCTTTCGGGCGGTGAGCAGCAGATGCTCGCGATCGGACGCTGCCTGATGGGCGCTCCGCGCCTGATCATGTTCGACGAGCCATCGCTGGGACTCTCGCCGGCGCTGGTGGGCGAAGTCTTCGCGACCATCCGCCAGTTGCACGAACAGGGCCTGACCATTCTTCTCGTCGAGCAGAACGTGGCCGCGTCGCTGCGCCTGGCCGATCGCGCCTACGTGCTGGAAAACGGCAGCATCGCGCTGAGTGGCTGCGGCGCAGACCTGCTGGACGATCCGCGGGTGAAAGAGGCCTACCTGGGCATGTGACTATCGATCGCATGCGGTGCAACGCCTCGCCCGGCGCGATCGCGCGCGCCCACGGTTCATGTTGGGTGCTGGTGGCATGGTTGATCGCGGCCGCCTTGCCAGGCGGCCTGCGCGCGCAGGAGTCGTCCGCCGCGATGCGCCGGGCACCCGGCGACGAAGCGGTCGCACCGGTCGTCGAACCGGCAGCGCGACCCACGGTCGATGCGATCGTCGACCTCTCGACCGACTACGTGGTCGGTCGCGGCGACAGCCTGACATCGATCGGCGCGCGCTTCGGAGTGTCGGTGCGCCTGGTGGCGGCCGAGAACGGACTCGACGCGCGCAAGCCGCTGCGCGATGGACAGACCTTGCACGTGACGGCGCGCCACATCGTGCCGCGGGCGATCGACGACGGCATCCTGATCAACGTGCCGCAGCGGATGGTGTTCCTGATGCGGGACGGCCTGCCGGTACATGCGTATCCGGCCGCCGTCGGGCGCCGCGACTGGGGAACCCCGCTGGGGGAATTCACCATCGTCAACCGCCAGGTCGACAAGACCTGGTACGTGCCGCTGTCGATCCAGGAGGAGATGCGCCGCGAAGGCAAGCCGGTGCTGACCCGGGTGGCGCCGGGGCCGGACAATCCGCTCGGACCGCGCTGGATCGGCCTGAGCATGCCGGCCATCGGGATACACGGGACCAACGCGCCCGCCAGCATCTATGGTTTCCGCTCGCACGGCTGCATCCGGCTGAATTCCGCCGACGTGGTGCAACTGTTCGATGCGGTGCGGGTGGGAGAGTCGGGACGGATCGTTTACCAACCGCTGCTGCTGGCGCGCGATGGTGCCGGACGCATCTGGTTCGAGGCCAACCCCGATATCTACCGGCGCGGCGCGGGAAGCCTCGGGACGGTGCGGACGATGGCCCGTGAACGAGGTTTCGCAGAAGAGTCGATAGACTGGCGGCTGGTTGAAACGATGCTGCGTGAGCGTGCGGGCCTGGCCCGCGAGGTCGGGGTCGATCGCGACACAGGCAGCGGGCACGGGAAGGGGGAACGGGAATGAGCGGCCTGGCGATGCGTCGACAATTGTTCCGCGCCGGAATCAAGGCGGTGGTGGCGGGAGTCGCCGCGCGAAGCTCGATCGCGATGTCGCGCACCGGCGACGGTGCGGCGCACGCGGACGAGGTCGCGCGGCTCGCCTTCGTCAACACGCATACCGGCGAGTCGCTCGACGTGGTCTATCGCGAGCGTGGCCAGTACCTCACCGATGCGATCGCCGAGATCGATCGCGTATTGCGCGACCATCGCAGCGGCGAGGTGTATCCGATCGACCGTGCGCTGCTCGATCAGCTCGACGTACTGAGCGCCGTGCTCGGCACCGGCAAGCGTGCCTTTCACGTCATCTCCGGCTATCGGTCCCCGGCCACCAATGCCATGCTGTCGGCGCGCAGCGGCGGCGTGGCCACGCGCAGCCTGCACATGTCGGGCCGCGCGATCGACATCCGCTTGCCCGGCGTGCCGCTGGCCATGCTGCATCGCGCCGCACTCGGCATGCAGGCGGGCGGTGTCGGCTACTACCCGGCGTCGGACTTCGTGCATGTCGACACCGGGCGCGTGCGCCGCTGGGGCACGCGCGCCTGAGCGTCGTCAGGACGCGGGCGGGCTCCTACGGCGGCAGCACCTTGCCCGGGTTCATGATCCCGAGCGGATCGAGCGCCTGCTTCACCTGGCGCATCAGTGCCATCTCCACCGCCGACTTGTAGCGTGCCGCCTCGTCGCGGCGCAGTTGCCCCAGTCCGTGCTCGGCCGAGATCGAGCCGTTGAACGCTACCACCGCATCGTGGGTGACCCGGTTGATGGCCGGCTGCATGGCGAGGAATTCGGCTTCGTGCGCCGGCCCGCTGCGATCGATCGGCGGCGATACGTTGTAGTGCAGGTTGCCGTCGCCGAGGTGGCCGAACACCACCAGCCGGATCCCGGGGAAGCGCCGCGCCAGTTCGGCATTGGTGTGCGCGACGAATTCGGCGATCGAGGAGATCGGCACCGAGACGTCGTGCTTGATGTTCTTGCCGGTGAGTGACTGCGCCTCCGAGATCAGCTCGCGCAATGCCCACAGGGCACGGCTCTGGGCGCCCGAGGTGGCGACCACGGCGTCGCGCACGACGCCGGCTTCGAGCGCGCGCTCCATCAGCGCCTCGAACATGGCGTTGGCGTGTGCTTCGCTCTCGCTGTCGGAAGTCTCCAGCAGCACGTAGTACGGGCTCGCCTGCGCGAACGGTCGCCGCTGCTCGGGGAAGTGCTGCTGCACCAGTTCGAGGCACAGGTCGGACATCAACTCGAAGGCAGTCAACGACGAAGCGAGCATCGATTGCGCCAGTTCGAGCAGGCGCAGGGCGGCGCGCGGATCGTCCAGCGCCGCCATTGCCGTGATCTGCGCGGCCGGCTGCGGATAAAGCTTCAGGGTGGCCGCGGTGATCACGCCCAGCGTGCCTTCGGCGCCGATGAACAGGTCGCGCAGGGCGTAGCCGGTGTTGTCCTTGCGCAGCCCGCGCAGGCCGTGCCAGACCTCGCCGGAGGCGGTGACCACCTCCAGTCCCAGGCACAGCTCGCGCGCGTTGCCGTAGCGCAGCACCGCCACGCCTCCGGCGTTGGTCGACAGGTTGCCGCCGATGGTGCACGAACCTTCCGAAGGCAGGCTGAGCGGAAACAGGCGCTGCGCCGCGTGGGCGGCGTCGCGCACCTCGGCGAGCGAGCAACCGGCCTCCACGGTGATCGAGTTGTTCACCGTGTCGACCGTGCGCACGCGCTTCAGCCGCGCCAGCGAGAGCACCACGGTGCGACCCGAATCGTCCGGCGTGGCGGCGCCCGACAAGCCGGTGTTGCCGCCCTGCGCCACCACGGCGATACGATGCTCGGCGCACCAACGCACCACGGCTGCGACGTCCTCGGTGGACTCGGGCATCGCGACCGCCATGGCGTGGCCGACATAGCGCCGGCGCCAGTCGACCAGGAACGGCTCGAGGTCTGCGGGCTCGGTGAGCAGGCGGCCGGCAAATCGCCGACGCAGCGACTCCAGCCCGGCAATCGGCGGGTCGGCGGCGCCAGGGTCCATCGTCCGACAGCCTCTAGCGCATGCCGGGCAGCATGCCCTTCATGCCACGCATCATCTTCGCCATGCCGCCCTTCTGCATCCTCTTCATCATCGATTGCATCTGGTCGAACTGCGACAGCAGCCGGTTGACTTCCTGCACGGTGGCGCCCGCGCCGGCGGCGATGCGCCGCTTGCGGCTGGCCTTGATCAATTCCGGCCTGGTGCGTTCGGCGCGGGTCATCGAGCCGATGATCGCCTGCATGCGGCGCATCTGGCGTTCGGCCTGCGACATGTCGGCACCCGCAGCAGCCTGCTGCATCTGTGCCGGCAGCTTGTCGAGCAGCGACGACAGTCCGCCCATGCGGTTCATCTGGCCCAGTTGCGCCGCGAAGTCGTTCAGGTCGAAGCGACTACCCGCCTTGAGCTTGTCGGCGAGCGCGCGGGCGGTCTTCTGGTCGACCGCCTTGTGCGCCTCCTCGACCAGCGACAGGATGTCGCCCATGCCGAGGATGCGGTTGGCCATGCGCTCCGGATGGAAGCCTTCGAGTCCATCGAGCTTTTCACCGATGCCGACGAACTTGATCGGCGTGCCGGTGACCGCCTTGACCGACAGTGCCGCACCGCCGCGCGAATCGCCGTCGAGCTTGGTGAGTACCACGCCGGTGAGCGGCAGCGCCTCGCGAAACGCCTTGGCGGTGTTGACCGCATCCTGGCCCTGCATCGCGTCGACCACGAACAGCGTTTCGATCGGCTTCAGCTGCGCGTGCAGCGCCGCGATCTCGCGCATCATCTCGTCGTCGATCGCCAGCCGTCCCGCGGTGTCGACCAGCAGGACGTCGTGGTAATGGGTGCGTGCCCACTGCAGCGCCGCCGCGGCAATGTCGACTGGCTTCTGCTCGGGGGTGGACGCGAAGAAGTCGGCGCCCGCCTGGCCGGTGACGGTGCGCAACTGCTCGATCGCGGCCGGGCGATAGACGTCGCAGGAGACGGTGAGAACCTTCTTCTTCTTCGTCTCGCGCAGCCACCTGGCGAGCTTGCCCACGGTGGTGGTCTTGCCGGCGCCTTGCAGGCCGGCCATCAGCACCACGGCCGGCGGCTGGGTGGCCAGGTCGAGCTCGGCGCTCTGGCCGCCCATCAGGCTGGTGAGTTCGCGATGCACCACGCCGACCAGCGCCTGGCCGGGGGACAAGCTGGCCAGGACTTCCTGGCCGAGCGCCTTCTCGCGTACCCGCGCGATGAACTCGCGCACTACCGGCAGCGCGACGTCGGCCTCGAGCAGCGCGACGCGGATTTCGCGCAGCATCTCCTGGGTGTTGGCCTCGGTCAGGCGAGCTTCGCCGCGCATCGTCTTGACGACGCGCGCGAGCCGTTGCGAGAGGTTTTCGAGCATGGCCATGGGGTAAACTGGATCGGTGCCGATTCTACTGGTTATTGTGTGCCTGCTCGCGTCGCTGGCCTACCTGGCCGCCTGGCGCGCACCGGCGCGCTACACGGGTGGACTGATGCTGGCCGGCCTGGCGATCCACGCCGGTGCCCTGTACGCCACCAGCGTTGGCGAGGCGGGCTGGCACTTCGGGTTTGCTCCGATCCTGTCGGCCACCTTGTGGATCGGCGTCGCCGTCCTGTGGATCGAGGGTTTTTCCGTTCGGGTCGAGGCACTGCGCACCGTGCTGCTGCCGCTGGCCGCGCTGGCGGTGTTGTTGCCGCTGGGCTTCCCCGGGCTCGACATGAGCGCGCAAGCGACGCGGCCACTGTTCCTGCCACACCTGCTGATCGGCACGCTGGCCTATGGGGTGCTTGCGATGGCCGCCGCCCATGCCCTGCTCATGACTGCCGCCGAGCGTGCCCTGCATGGCGGTGCCGCAGGTACGCCCGCCTCTCCGTTCACGCACTTTCTCGAAGACCTGCCGCCATTGCTGGTGCTCGAACGCATCCTGTTTCGCTTCATCGGCCTGGGCTTTGCCCTGCTCACGCTCACCGCCTTCAGCGGCGTGCTGTTCTCGGAGGAGATCTTCGGCCAGCCGCTGCGCTTCGATCACAAGACCGTGTTCACGCTGATTGCCTGGGTGGTGTTCGCCGTGCTTCTGCTCGGACGCCGCCTGCGCGGCTGGCGCGGGCGCACCGCCCTGCGGCTCACCCTGGGCGGCTTCGTGCTGCTGCTGTTGGCCTACGTCGGCAGCCGACTGGTCCTCGAAGTGATCCTGCATCGACCCTGATGGGCAAGCTGCTGTTCTGGGTCGTGTTGATCGCCGTGGCGTACCTGGCGCTGCGTTTCCTGGCACTCAGCCAGCGCCGTCGCGAGCGCTCGGCGGCGGCCCCGCCCGGGACGCCGGGCGAACCCGGCGGACAACGCCAGGTGGGCAGCGAAATGATGGTGCGCTGCGCGCATTGCGGTGTCTACCTGCCGGCTTCCGAGGCCATTCACGACGGTGAGCGCACGTACTGCGATCGCGCCCATCGTGACGCCGACCGGGCCGGGCAACCCCGGGCATGACGCCCGGCCACCTGCTCCCCGTTCCCGGATTCGGCGCGTCGCCGCCCGATTCCTACCGCAGTTCGTTGCGCTGGCTGGCTACCAGTCGGGTGGCAGTGGCGCTGCTGCTGATGGCGTTCGTGGCGCTGCACGACAACGGCCGCCTGGTCGCCGAGATCGACGATCCGAGCCTGTTCGAGCGCGCCGCCGTCGGCTACCTGCTGGTGGCGATCCTGTATCTGTCCACGCTGCACCGTCTGCAGGCGCATTTCCATGCGCTGCTGGTGGTGCACGCGCTGACCGACCTGGTGGCGCTGGCCACGCTCATGCATGCCGCCGGCGGCCTGCGCAGCGGCATGGTGGTGCTGCTGATCGCCGCGCTGGCTGGTGCGGCAGTGGTGTCCACCCGTCGCATGGCCGCGTTTTTCGCGGCGGCGGCGACGCTGCTGGTGCTCGGCGAGGCATCGTGGACCTTGCTGCACGGCGGTGGCGCCGAGTTGGGCGTGCTGATGCTGGCCGGTCTGGTCGGCGTGGCTTGCTTCGCCACCGCGATGACCGTGAACTGGCTGGCCACCCGATTGCACGCGCAGGAGCAGATCGCGCAGATGAGGGGCGAAGACCTGCGCCGGCAACTTGCGGTGACCTCACGTGTGGTGGCCGAGCTGGAGCAGGGCGTGCTGATCGTTGCGGAAGGCGGGCAGGTTCGCACCATGAACCCGGCCGCGCGTGCCTTGCTTGGCGTCGGTCACGCACTTCCGACACTGGCCGACGATGCGTTGCCGGCCGGCGCAGGGCGAGCGTGGCCGGCGCTGCAGCGCGCCTATGCGCGCTGGCGTGCCGGTGCGCCCGGCGCGCACGCCGAGGCTGAACTGGATCTTCCGGCCGCTGGAGGTGCTCCCGCGCGGATCCGCCTGCGCTTTCTCGGCACCGCCGGGGCTGGCGCCGACACCGTGGTGATGCTCGAAGACCAGCGCCTGATCGAGGAGCGCGCGCAGCAGTTGAAGCTGGCCTCGATGGGTCGCCTGTCGGCCTCGATTGCCCATGAGATCCGCAACCCGCTGGGCGCGATCCGCCACGCCAACGGCCTGCTCGCCGAGCAGCTGGCCGACCCCGCACTGCAGCGGCTGGCGCGCATCGTCGAGGACAACACGGTGCGCATCGACCGCATCATCGTGGACGTGCTGTCGATCTCGCGTCGCGAACGCGCCACTGACGAGACCATCGACCTGGCAGTTTTCCTCAAGGGCCTGTTGCCGGAATTCGTCACCAGCCGCGACGCCGATCCGCGCCGCATTGCGGTGCGGCTGGGCACCGGCCGGCCGATCCGCTTCGACCCGAATCACCTGCGCCAGGTGCTGCTCAACCTGCTGGGCAACGCCTTGCGCTATGCCTCGCAGGCCGAAGGCGCCGTGCTGATCGAGTGGCGCGAACGGGAATCCCATCGATTAGAATTGGTGGTCGCCGACGACGGGCCCGGGCTGCCGACCGAAATGCTGGAACATGCCTTCGAACCCTTCTTCACCACCGAGGCCCGCGGCACCGGGCTCGGGCTGCACCTGGCACGCGAACTGTGCAGCGCGAACGCGGCGTCGATCCGCTACGAAGCGGGTCCGCTGTCCGGGCGCCATCGCAGCGGCTTCGTGATCGAACCGTCGGCCGATCCGGCACCGCCCGGGAGGACGGCGCCATGAACGAAGGCAATGACAAGGCGGACGAGCGTCCGGCCGTCCGCACCGCCCGCACGCCACGCGTACTGGTGGTCGACGACGAGGCCGACCTGCGCGAACTGCTCGAGTTGACCCTGGTCGGCATGGGACTCGACGTGGATTGCGCTGCCCGCCTCGCCGAGGCCGAGGCGCTGCTCGAGCGCGGCAGCTATGCGCTGTGCCTGACCGACATGCGCTTGCCCGATGGCGATGGACTCGCCCTGGTGGCAGCCATCAACCGGCGCTTTCCGCAGACTCCGGTGGCGGTGATCACCGCATACGGCAGCGCGGAGAACGCCGTCGCTGCCCTCAAGTCGGGCGCCTTCGACTACCTGGCCAAGCCGGTGGCGCTCGACGCGCTGCGCAGCCTGGTGCGTTCGGCCATCCAGTTGCCGGCGGCGCAGCCAGCGGCGGTGCCGGCCGGCGAAGCGACGCCGGCGGCCGATGGCGCCTGGAAGCTGCTGGGCGATTCCGCGGCCATGCAGGAGGTGCGTGCCCAGATCCAGCGCCTCGCGCGCAGCATGGCGCCGGTGTCGATCACCGGTGAGTCCGGATCGGGCAAGGAACTCGCCGCGCGACTCATCCACCGCTCGGGCGCGCGCGCGGCGCAGCCATTCATTGCGGTGAACTGCGGAGCGATCCCCGAGACGCTGATGGAGGCGGAGTTTTTCGGCCACCGCAAGGGCGCCTTTACCGGCGCCGACCAGGACCGGGACGGATTTTTCCAGGCCGCCAGCGGCGGCACGCTGTTCCTGGACGAAGTCGCCGACCTGCCGCTGGCGATGCAGGTCAAGCTGCTGCGTGCGATCCAGGAAAAGCGGGTGCGAAAGGTCGGCGCGACGGTCGAGGAAGCGGTGGATGTGCGCATCATCAGCGCGACGCACCAGGATCTGGCGCAGTGCGTTGCCGCAGGGCGCTTCCGGCAGGACCTCTATTACCGCCTCAACGTCATCGAGTTGAAGCTGCCGCCCCTGCGGGGCCGGCACGAAGACATCCCGCTGCTGGCCGAGTCGATCCTGGCGCGCCTGGCTGCGCGCGCCGGAAACAGTCATGTGCCGCGGCTGTCTTCGATCACGGTCCGGTACCTGCAGAGTTACCAGTTCCCCGGCAACGTGCGGGAACTCGAGAACATGCTCGAGCGCGCGCTGGCGTTCTGCAATGGCGAGGTGATCAACGTCGAGGATCTCGGGCTCAAGCCGATCGTCTCCGATGCAGACGAGAACGAACGTGCCGAAGCCACCGGCGAGGCTGAAGCGCACGCGCAGGGTGGGCCGCAACTGGCGGCGATGGCAGGAGCGTCCGGCGTCATGTCGGGGCATGGCGCGGTCGGTGGCTTGTCGACCCATGCCTTGGCCGGCGGCATCTCGGGGCATGCGGGCGGCATGTCGGCACATGCGGTGGCCGGTGGGGTATCGGGCCACGCTGCGACGGGCGGCCTGGCGCCGGGCCATGGCCACGGCCCGGGCGGCGCTTCGACGAGCGAACGCCGCCTGGTGCGTGTGTCCGAAGACGGCATCCCCGAATCGCTGCCGGACTACCTTGACCAGATCGAACGCGACACCATTCAGCGCGCCCTCGACAAGACCCGATACAACCGTACCGCCGCAGCGCGCCTGCTGGGCATCACCTTTCGCGCACTGCGCTACCGGATGCAACGGCTCGGCCTGAATTAGGAAGCTGTGGATCAATCGGCCGTGCCCGCTCATGCCGCCTCGGGTTGGCTGGCCGACGTACCGCGCCGGCCGTCACCGAACTTCGATGCGCGCCCGCCGGGCGTCATGGTGGACCTGCTGGTGGTGCACCACATCAGCCTGCCGCCGGGATGCTTCCGCGGCGATGCGATCGAGCGCCTTTTCACCAACCGGCTCGATTCGCTGGCTGATCCGTCGCTGGCCGGATTGCACGACCTGCGGGTGTCGGCCCACTTCCTGCTCCGGCGCCGCGGCGAATTGCAGCAGTTCGTGGACATCGATGCGCGCGCCTGGCATGCGGGAGTGTCGCGCTTCCTCGATCGCCAGCGCTGCAATGACTTCTCGATCGGCATCGAACTCGAGGGCGATGGCACGCACCGCTTTACCGAGCCGCAGTACCGTCGCCTGCTGGCACTGATCGCGCGCCTGCGCGAACGCCATCCCTTGCGCTGGATCGCCGGTCACAGCGATATCGCACCGGGGCGCAAGCACGATCCGGGGCCGACCTTCGACTGGGCGCGCGTGCTCGCGGCGCCCGAGGTCCGCGGACTCGAGCGGCCGTTCTAGG